>CAIXQV010000039.1 GCA_903921605.1 uncultured Planctomycetaceae bacterium
CCATCCCAGGAAGCAGACATCCCACAACTTTCACGACTGCAGATATTCCCGCATCAGCAACGTCACCAGTCCAACTACGACGGGTGATTCTTTCCGACCTCCGGTTCGCTGGGCGGTACCACGTTTTACGGGTTCGTCCAGATAACTCTTAACGTCTTCGTCCAATATGATTGCTCGACCTTTTCTCCCATCTGTGGTTATTGGTATGTCCATCTTTTGCAAGGGTACGTCCAGATTGTTTTCATCGTCTTCATCCAATTTGATCGCTCGACCCTTTCTCCCATCTATGGTTGTTGGAATGTCCATCTTTTGTTTCGACTGTGGTAATCCCTCCGTGATTCGATAGTAGTCAGATTCGCTGCCTGCGAGTGCCGCACCATATTCAGAAGAGCACATGACAAATAGCTTTCGGGAATCGTCCCTGGGTACGTCGCGCAATTGATCGGGCGATGTCTCGATAATCAGCGTATCGTCGGGCTTCAAAAACTCTCTCGTCCGCAACTCCTGATCGCATTTGCACGACGCGACGACTATTGCGTATGCCGTAGACGAAAAAAAAGCTCTCATGACACTGACGTATCGGTGACTCAACAACTCCTCTGATTCCAGAAGCGTTCCCGACAGTAGTTGTTTTGCCACGGGCAGAATGGCACCGATATCGGTCAGCACTTGTGGCTTCGTCTGGATTGGCTCCCCGTCCCCCGTCCACAGCCACTGTTCATCGACCTGCGGCAGCTGGGCGATCGCCTGCAGTAACTTCTCACTGACGGGCGCGTGTCCGGCTAGAACGCGGCTCACCAAACCAGGACTGAAGCCAACTCGATGCGCCATCGCGCGTTGCGACCCCGCGAACAAACGATCAACTATTTGCCGGATCCGAACGCGATAGATTTCAGACTTGTCAACGCCCATCGCTACGCGCCCAAGAAAAAAAAGAAGGAATCTGCTGAGAACTTTCAAGCGTAGTGTATAATGATGTTGCATTTAATACAACACATAACACAATGATCGCAAGCTTTCGTGGGAGCAACCGTTCCGAAATCGGTGCCGAGCAGAAAATTCCTGATGATCTGGCCCTCAGAACATCATGTGTTTCTTCTAGGACATTGAGGATTGAGCAGCTCAGGATCATGCCTCGCAGCGGAAGCAATTCCAGCAGTCCCGAGCTCCGGCCTCGTTTCGTCAAAAACTGGCCGAAGCCAATCTTGGAGACATCAGCAGAAAGAAGACAAGCAATATGCATTATCGCCAGCAGCCCTCGGTTGTGAGGCGCTGTCAATGAACGAGGAGTCAGAAAATGGAAGAGCAACAAGAATTGTGGACCGTGAAAAAGCTGTCCGAGTATTTTCAGCTGTCATTACAAGAGACGTATAAGCTCCTGAGCACAAATGCAATCGCGCATTTTCGCGTGGGCAACAGCAGAGGAGCAATCAGAATCAGGGCATCTGATGTGGCCGCGTTCCTGAATTCACGCAGACAAGGCCCGATTGAGCTACCACGACCGCAACGAGCGACGCCGCAAAAGCTCAAGCACATCAGGCTCAAAAAATAATTGAGAGCAACCGGAGCAGGCCGTATGGCGTGTTCCAGCCCCGCAGGGATGCGGGGCTTTTTTATTGGAAGAATTGATCCTGAACAACAGTCACAGGATTTCTAAACCTGAATTAACCCGCCGCAGTTCATCCCGACTGCGGCGGGTTTTTCTTTTGCCCCACTACGATGCTGCTTTCTTCGCTTGCTCCAGGAGATGCTTCGGATTGTGACTGAGATGCTGATAGACTTTTGCGAGTTGACTTGGGTCTTTGTGTCCCATCAGGATCGCGACGGTCAATGCATCAACACCCCGTTGCAAAGCATTCGTCGCCCAGGAATGTCTCAGGGCGTAGAGAGAGTACTTTGGAGCCGACTCCTGAGCCATCTTATACGTGAGTTTCCGCTTTGCTTCATGCCTCAATTCGGCTGCCGTTTTAGCAACGATTTTCTTCCCCACTCGGTGTGACTTTGAAAGAGTGGGAATGAATTCAGCAATTGCATCCTCACCCACCGAAATTCTCTGCCGCTTCATTTCTGCCATGCCCATGCGATTTCGAATTCGCTGGAATGCACAATTGACGGCACACGTGGTCCAGGGCTTTCCTCGGCTGTTCAAAAAAAGCGGGCCTTGTGTCCGATTCCCCATCAGTCGACGGATGGTCGTGATGGCTTTGTCGCTGAGGTAGACGATTCGAGGAGCTTCTTTTCCCTTGGACTCTGATCGCGGCAAAACCCATCGCTGATTCTTTAAATCAATGTGACGAATTTCGATTCGCAATGATTCTTGGGGTCGACAGCCCGTCTCATAGGTGACAGTCATCAGATCAATGAAGCACTGGTCCGGAGTGAGAGACAGCAATTCGGCGAACTGCTCCGGATTGACGTAGACCTCACGCGGAAGTCCAGCTGGCATCGTCAAATGCTCGATGGGATTCGACTCCACATACCCCAAAGACTTTGCCCACCTCACGCAGCGTTTGATGCATCGCATGTAATTTCTGGTTGTCGTTGGCGAGTGATCCGGGTAGGAATCCACCCATTGCTGAACGTGGTAAGGCCGCAACTGTCCTATCGTGAGCTCTGGAAAATGATCGGAAAACCGCTGAAGCCGGTATTGATACCATGCATAGGTATCTGCGGAACGGTGCTGCAACACCCAGTCAAGAAATCGGTCAGAAAGTTCAGCGAGACGCATTCCCGCGCCGACGTTTTCCTGAGCAATGCGGCGGTCCTGTTCAGGAATCGCCATCAATTGGTGATACCTGAGAAACGCGGCTTCGCGATCTCGACCGAGATTAATCTGACGTCCATCCACTTGGACATACCAAGTGTCGCGTGATTTGCGATAGAACGGTTTTGGAACGTGGTAAAGCATTAGCGAGTCTCCGGAAAGAAGGTTGCAACCGGAGCAGACCGGATGACTCGCAGATCGCCATTTCGGGGCGATCAATCTCTGACACAATCTCTGACATTCGACTTTCGTCAATCTTCGAATCGACGTAAGTCGTTGTCCTGTATAGTGTCTCGGGCGGGGGTCGAACCTGCAACCTTCGGCTTCGGAGGCCGACGCTCTATCCAATTGAGCTACCGAGACTTGTATTGAAAACACTTGGGTTTTATGCTTTAGGGCGGCGGTTTTCAGTGAGACGACACCCGCAACG
>CAIXQV010000040.1 GCA_903921605.1 uncultured Planctomycetaceae bacterium
CGTACACCATTCGCTCAGGGTTCCGACGGACGCGACCATAATCAATACGGCTTCTCCATGTGGATGGCTGGTGGTGGAATCAAAGGTGGAACGATCTACGGAGCCACTGATGAATTCGGTTACAAAGTCGTCGAAAACAAGGCCGAGATCCACGACATGCATGCCACGATGCTGCATTTGATGGGGATGGATCACGAACGAGTGACCTACCGTTTCGGTGGCCGCGACATGCGTCTGACCGATGTCCATGGAGTCGTGCTTAAGGACGTGCTGAGCTGACTCAATTTCGCTCAAGAGTTCTGACTCCAGGTGAACTCAGACCCTGCGTGAATAGACATTCCGACCGCCATTGCGTCAGAATCCCGGTTGACGACTCTGTGCATATCTTTAGAGGATCAAGCTATGTCTCCAAAGGCTGAGACAATCCCTGTTGACCATCAGGAGCGCGCGGCGCGGCTGGTGGACGCATGTCGAAGAATCCGTGAACAGGTGGGACGCATTGTTGTCGGACAGGAAGATGTCGTCGAACAATTGCTGATAGCGATTCTGGCACGCGGACATTGCCTTCTCGAAGGTGTCCCGGGACTGGCCAAGACACTGATGGTGAAATCTCTGGCGGAGTCCATGAGTCTTTCGTTTCATCGGATCCAATTTACTCCCGACCTGATGCCGGCTGACATCACCGGTACAGACATCATTCAGGAGAATCGAGAAACCGGCCATCGCGATCTGGTCTTCGACAAGGGTCCAATCTTTACGCAGATGCTGCTGGCGGATGAAATCAATCGTACTCCGCCGAAAACACAGGCCGCGCTGCTGGAAGCCATGCAGGAGCACGAAGTCACCGTTGGCGGAACAACCTATCGTCTCGATGAACCATTTTTCGTACTGGCGACTCAGAACCCCATTGAACAGGAAGGCACTTACCCGCTTCCGGAAGCGCAGCGGGATCGCTTTTTGTTTAATGTGATCGTCGACTATCCCAGCCGGGATGAAGAAGGTGAGATCATCGATCGCACAACTTCAACCATGTCCGCCAAACCACAGCCGGTGGTTTCCGGTGCGGAGATCATCGAGTACCAGCAGACCGTCCGTCTCGTTCCTCTGCCGGAACACGTCAAGAATTTCGTGCTGGATCTTGTGCGATCCGCCAGACCGAAAGATCCCACAACAGCATCATGGGTTCGTGATCTGATTGACTGGGGACCAGGACCAAGAGCCTGTCAGCAACTTGTGCTGGCGGCTAAAGCTCGCGCGTTGCTGCATGGTCGACACCATGTGACTCGCGATGACGCGGAAGCCCTGGCGTTCCCTGTTCTGCGACATCGCATCGTGCCGACGTTCAACGCCGAAGCAGAAGGCGTCAGTGTCGATGACATCATTCGGCGACTGTTGCGTGAATTGCCAAAAGCCTCGAAGCAGTTGCTCTAAGCGATCCGCCGGAAAGATCTCATGGCACACGTATCAGACTTACTGTCAGGCGGCGATATCGCTCGATTCTCCAGCCTGCAGATTCTCGCCAAGGGAGTGGTCGAAGGCTTCTGTTCAGGACTCCATCGTTCGCCTCACAAAGGCTTCAGCGTGGAGTTCAAGGAGCATCGGTCGTATGTTCCCGGCGACGATATCCGCACGATCGACTGGAAGCTGTTCGGTAAAACAGATCGACTCTATATTCGTGAATACGAAGAAGAAACGAACCTGCGTTGCACGATCCTGCTGGATTCCAGTGGCTCAATGGCTTACACCGGATCACGCAGCAACGGACTCAGCAAACACGCTTACGCTGTTCGTACGGCCGCTTGCCTGACTTATCTTCTGTTGCAGCAACAGGACAGCGTAGGACTTGTGACTTTTGACAAGCAGGTGCGTCGCTACATTCCTCCGCGAGCACGACCCAAACATCTGCAAGTGATCATTAACGAACTGACAGCCCAGAAGCCGGAGTTCGAAACGGAATTGGGCACCGTGTTTCACGAGATGGTCTCAAAGCTTCACCGCCGAGGTCTTGTGGTCATCATCTCGGACCTGTTCGGTGACGTTGATCAGCTTATGAAAGCATTGGCTCATTTTCGCCACTCAAATCATGAGATCCTGATCTTCCAGATCTGGGACCCGGATGAACTTGATTTTCCGTTCCGGCAATGGACTCAGTTCGCTTCGCTCGAATCAGCAACGAATCGGCATCTGGTGGATCCAGCTCAGATTCGTCGGGCTTATCTCGAGAAGCTGGCTCAGTTCCGAGAGCAACTAACCAACGGATGTAATCGGCATCGCATCAGTTTGGTTCCACTGACGACCGATCAGCCTCATGCGGACTCGCTGGCCGCATTTCTTTCCTATCGGCGTAAAGGTCGCTGACAGGAAGCTGCTTCTGTCGATCCCTTAACAGGTAGGTACGGTGGGCTGCTGACATACTCGTTTAACGGCAAGCAGGCGTCGTTGCCCGATTTCGCCTGCGCCCGCGGCTCGCCGTTAAGCGAAAACGCTTACAGCGATCTCGACCTCAATCGACGAAATGAAACTCATTCAGCCCCAGCAACGCCTGCAGGTAATCATTCCAACGGGCTGCCTGTTCAGCGTCAGACGCCGTGCTGCTATCCTGTAGGTACTGTGTTGAAAGCTCCAGTTCCTGAGCATTGGGTTCGCGAGCGAACAACAGCCGATAACAGGTCCGCAATCGCTCCTTCTGATCAGCAACTGGCCGCAGCCTTTCGTAAAGGGCTGACGATTGTTGTTCCATCCATGCGGAGTTCAGAACAAACAGTTGCTGCAACGGTGTCGTCGTCCGATCGCGCCGAGGACTGTGAGAACTGGCCTCCGGAAAATCATGCATTCGCAACATCGGATGCAGTTCTTCTCGCTCGACCTTCACGTAAATTGTGCGACGCACATTATTGAGATCATCGATTGACTGTGAAGGACCTCCCATTTTCAGGTCCAGTTTTCCACAGACAGCAAGCGTCGCGTCGCGCCACATTTCGATGTCCAGCCGACGGCGATTAGATCTCCACAAGAAATGGTTGGCCGGATCGACAACGTTACCATCTTCTCGAAATGCTGCGGACTGCCGATAGGCCGCCGACAGAAGTATCTCGCGATGCAGCCATTTCAGGTCCCATCCATGACTCACAAACTCTGCGGCCAGATATTCCAGCAGCTCCGGATGTGTTGGCCGATCTCCCTGAACACCAAAGTCGCTCGGAGTACGAACCAGTCCGGCATTGAAATGCTGATCCCAAATGCGGTTAACAATGACCCGGGCCACCAACCCGTGTGACTTCGTCAACAGCGATTCCGCCAGTTCGGCTCGACCACTGCCCTTTGTGAATCGCGACTCTTCAACCGGTTGAAAGACTTTCAGAAAACGCCTCGGTACGATTTCACCGGGATTCGACGGATTACCCCGGCGAAACACCGGAAGATCTCGAAACTCACCTTCACGATATTCAAGCCGCGTTCGATCGGCTCCGTCCGGCTGCACATACAGACTGGCTTCTCGCAACACATGAGCCCAGGGCAGTTCGACATTCGGATTCGCAGCCTTCAGATCAGCGATCTGCTTTTCGACAGCTTCTGCTTCAGGAGATTTCTGCTCCTTGAGTGGCTTCAATTTGACTTCAAGATCCTTGATCTGTTGCCGAACAGCCTTCACGGCCGCGACTTCCGACGCTGGCAGCAACGGTCGTTCATCAAGTTGAGAACTCGCAAAGACTCCTGCCAGTCCGTAATAATCCTGTGTCGAGATCGGATCAAACTTGTGGTCATGACATCGAGCACAGGAGACCGTCAGTCCCAGAAACGTTCGAGAAACCGCATCGATCCGTTCATCCCATTCATCAGCAACGATCTGCTCAATCACCGAGGGAGCAAGTGCCAGCTCCTTCCAATAGGTTGGACTAAGGCCGATGAATCCGAGTGCGGCCAAATCGGCTGGCTGCGTTTCTGGAATCAGATCGGCCGCGAGTTGCAGTCGGAGAAACTGGTCATAAGGCATGTTCTGATTGAATGCCTGAACGACCCAGTCACGATACATCCAGCCTCGATCTGTCGGACTTTGCCAGTCAGGAGTGAAGTCCGTGTATCTCGCCAGATCCAGCCACACTCTCGCCCAGCGCTCGCCGAAATGGGGTGACGCGAGTAATCGATCAACAGCTTTTTCGATCGCATCAGGCGACTGATCATTGACGAACACATCCAGCTCCTCAGGAGTCGGTGGCAAGCCAATAACATCAAATGTGAGCCGTCTTAGCAGAGTCGCGCGGTCAGCTTCCGGATTGGGAGCCAGCTTGTGGTCGTTCAACCGTGCAAGAATAAAGGCATCGAGAGGACGCTGAACCCAGTCACTTTCTCCTACTGCTGGAATTGGAGCAGAATTCAGAGGCTGAAACGACCAGAACTGCCGTGCAGTTTCATAGTCGATTTCATGGGTGGCTGGTCTCGGAGCCACTTTGTATTCCGGCAAAACCGCACCGTCACTGATCCATCGCTCAAACACAGCGATTTCTTCATCGGGCAGTTTTCCTTCCGGTGGCATCTGGAGATCGACATCGGAATAGCGAACCGTGTGCAGCAGGAGACTCTTCGCAGGCTCTTTCATTGAGGTGATCATCCCTCGACTACCACCGGACGCGATGCCTTCTGCCGTATCCAGAATCAGGCTTCCGTTGTCGGGCCCTTTTTCAGTCGAGTGACATTCATAACAGCGTTTCGCCAGCAAGGGCCGAACGACGGTTTCAAAGTACTCCAGCTTCGCCGGATCTGCCTGCGTGACACTGGCGCCGCTTGACTGGATTGCGGTACGATCATCTGAAAAGACGATCCCGCAGAAGAAAGAACTCGTTAAGAAGATCCATCCGCACAAGTTCAGCGAAAGATGAGTTCCAGCGAGTTGCGACATAGGATCTCTGCCAAAGTCAAAACTGGACCACGGACCTGAAACCATACGTTGTCATCCTGAGAGGATCCTTCGAGGCCGACACTGAATGTTTTCACGACCAGTGTACCACCATTCTATTTTGTCTGAGCGTTAGAACGCAAACTGCATTTGAGATTCGCAACGGCTTACCTGATCGTTCTTTACCGCAGAGTCTTCGCACACGCAACGTACTTCGGGATTCTCAGATCCGGCATATTCAAAAGGTGTATCCCGCCTGTTGCAGCGGCAGCGGAAGTTTATTGTTTTCGCGGCCAGTCTATCTGACGGCGTGCGATGACTTCGGGAGCCGTGCGCTAGATCCTGCGCTGCGAGTTGAGTTGCGTGAGGTAAGCCTGCCCAAGCTGCTTTCTTCCGTATGCCCGATCCTAACAAGGGCGTGAACTCACTTCATTTATCCCCAATTGCCCTGGCTGACGAGAGATTCACAATGCCGCGGAAAAGTCTGATTTCGTTTCTGAATCTGTTTTCATTCCGATTTCTGCAGAAGGAATCGACTCGTCGCCGCAAGTCTCGAAATCGTCTGATTGGGACTCGCCCTTCAGCGATAGAATCACTCGAAGCTCTGGAAGATCGCACTCTTCTCAGCGTATCGGTAACACTGGCGACAACATCTTTGTCTGCTTCGGCAACAGAAGTTGTCATCAATGGTACGGACTTTGATCCGATCGTCTCTAACAACACCGTAACGTTCAACAAAGGAGCCATCGGTGTCGTGACGGCTGCAACAGCTACGTCGTTAACGGTAACGTTTACGACCGAGCCGTCCTCGGCAGGAAATCTTACCGCAATCGTCACGTCCAATAGTGTTAGCAGCGGCTCGGCTGTCCAGGTTGCTACCGTCATTCCTGACGTGATCAGCAATCCGGCCAGTATTCCCGCCAATGAAACCACGCTCCTGATCGATGGCGATGGCTTTGACACAACGGCTTCAAACAACACAGTCACGTTTAATAATGGAGCTGTCGGCACTGTTTCTGCGGCAACTGCGACTTTACTGACTGTGACGCTGACCACGCCCCCCACCACAGCCGGCCCACTGAATGCGACCGTAGTGACAAATGGTGCCAGTGGCGCAGCAACGCAGGTTGCTACTGTTGCACCAGTCGTGACAAGCAGCTCTGCATTTCTTGCTGCAAACCTCAACACGGTAATCATTGCGGGCCTGGGATTCGACACAACGGCAGCGAATGATTCAATTACTTTCGATAATGGAGCTGTCGGGGCAATCACTGCCGCCACAGCCACTTCATTAACTGTGAACCTGACAACTCGCCCGGTGACCGCAGGTAGTTTCACGGCCGTCGTGACCAGCAACGGAGTCAGCAGTGGTGCTCCGGTTCAAGTAGCACTCGTGACACCGGTAGTTACGTCGTCAACGGCACAGGTTGCGGCAAATGCATCGACGATCACCGTCAGCGGCTTTGGATTTGACCCGACCGTCGCAAGTAACGCGGTCACACTGAACAATGGCGCGGTCGGCACCATCACATCGGCAACGCCAACCTCAATGACGGTTTCGTTTTCAACGAAGCCCTCCACCGCGGGCAGTTTGACGGCGATTGTCACAACGAATAGTCAGAACAGCGGAAGCGCCACCCAAATCGCGGCTATCACGCCCGTGGTCACCAGCAGTACAGCAAGCCTCGCTGCAAATGCAGCCACGGTTGTGATCGCGGGCCTGGGTTTCGACACGACTGCGGCTAACAATACCGTTGTGTTGAGCAGTGGAGCCGTCGGGACCGTTATCTCGTCCACTGCGACGTCGATGACTGTTGGGTTTGATACTTCTCCCGAGACGATGGGCAGCTTGACCGCCGTTGTCACGACTAACAGCCTCGGGAGTGGCTCTGGCGTGCAGGTGGCCACCGTCAAACCTGTTGTGACCAGCAGCACCTCGAACCTTCTGGCCAATGTCGCGACGATGACCATCAACGGCTTTGGATTTGATTCGACAACGCCATCAAATAATACCGTTCAGTTCAACAACGGAGCCGTCGGTACTGTAACTGCGGCTACGGCCACTTCTCTGACAATCAGCTTCTCAACGAAACCCAAAGCCGCCGGAAGTCTGACGGCGATCGTGACCACAGGCGGACAAACCAGTGGCACTGCAGCTCAGGTGGCTACCGTTAAACCGGTGATCACCAGCAGTACAGCTGCTTTAGCAGCGAGCTCCAACACTCTGACAATCAGCGGCTTTGGCTTTGATCCAATCGCTTCCCGCAACACCGTTGTCCTGAACAACAGCGCTGTAGGGACCGTGACTTCTGCAACAAACACTTCGCTGACAGTCACGTTTTCAACGCGGCCGGCCACAGCCGGTAGTCTGACGGTCATCGCAACAACCAATAGCCAGAACAGTGGTTCAGCGTTGCAAGTCGCCAGCATTACTCCCGTCGTCACCAACAGCACGGCCAGCCTTCTCGCAAATGCGTCCACAATCACGATAAACGGATTCGGATTTGATCCGACAGCAGCGAATAACTCAGTAACTTTGAACAACGGTGCCGTGGGTACGATCGCGTCTGCGACTGCCACATCACTCACCGTGACACTGACCACGAAACCGACGAAGGCAGGTAGTCTTACCGCCATCGTGACCACCAATTCCGAGACCAGCGGCTCCGCAACTCAGGTAGCAACCGTGACGCCGGTTGTATTGGCCAATACCGGCAACATCCTGAGAGCAAACGCGACGACACTGACGATTATCGGAAGCGGATTCGACACCACGCTGGTCAACAACACGGTTACTTTTAACAACGGTGCTGTTGGATCTGTCTCTGCTGCAACTGCAACAACCCTGACTGTGTCACTAACCACTCTGCCAACTTCTGTTGGAAACCTGTCAGCCATTGTTGTCACAAACAGTGTGTCGAGTGGCGCATCGGTGATCGTGGCATCGGTTGTCCCGTCCGTCTCGGTAATCACCTCTGGCCTCACAGCCAATGCGAGCACGGTAACAATCGCAGGTCTGGCCTTTAGTACGACCGCATCGCAGAACACTGTTGTGTTCAACAACGGAGCTGTCGGCACTGTAACTGCCGCAACAGCAACATCACTGACGGTTACTTTGACTACCAAACCGGCGGCTGCGGGCAGCCTGACAGCCATCGTAACGACGAACAGCAAGTCCAGTGGAGCAGCGGTTCAGGTAGCAACGGTCACTCCCGTGATTACATCGGCCAGCACAAATCTGGCAGCAAATGCCAGTACTGTCTCGATCAGCGGTTTTGGATTTCATACGGTACCAAGCCGAAACGTAGTCACCTTTAATAACGGAGCGGTGGGGGTTGTGACTGCCGCAACTGCTACTTCGCTGACTGTTACGTTTTCAACCAGACCGACGGCCGCAGGAACTCTCACCGCATCCATTACTTCGAACAGCATCGTCGGCAGTTCGGGCGTTTCGATTGCACTTGTGAGACCAGTTGTTACTACCAATACAACAGCTCGTTTGGCTGCGAACACCAGCACTCTGATCATCACGGGCGTTGGATTCTCCACCACCGCAGTTAACAACGCTGTAGTCTTCAACAATGGCGCTGTGGGGACTGTCACGGCGGCAACGGCCACAACCCTCACCATCAACCTGACAACCACCCCCACTTCAGCGGGTAGTTTGACAGCGATCGTCACAACGAATAGTCAGGGCAGCGGAGCAGCCGTGCAGGTCTCCACCGTTGTTCCTGTCGTGACGAGCAGCACTTCGAGCCTGCTTGCTGACGCCACAACGCTGTCCATCAGCGGGTTCGGCTTTGACACTGCCGCCGCCAACAACACGGTTGTCTTCAACAACGGTGCTGTGGGGACCGTCACTGCAGCAACAACCACTTCACTGACAGTTACGTTCAGTACAAAACCGACATCACCTGTGGCATTGACGGCAATCGTCACCAGCAACAGCGTCAACAGTGGTGCGGCAATTCAGGTAGCAACTGTCTTCCCCGTCGTCACAACCAGCACAACGACAGTCACTGCCAATGCGACATCCTTAACCATCAGCGGATTGGGATTCGACTCGGTCGCAGCTAACAACACAGTGACCTTTAACAACGGGGCTGAAGGCACTGTCACATCTGCATCTGCGACATCACTCACCGTTACTTTCACAACTAACCCCACAGCGGCAGGGTCGCTGACTGTGGTCGTCGAGTCGAATTCACTTTCAAGCGGCTCCGCTGTCGAGATCGCGAGTATCGTTCCCGTGGTGAGTGTCGAAACATCAAACTCCATCACGGCAAACACAAACACACTGACGATCAATGGTATTGGGTTTGATACAACAGCCTCCAACAATACCGTGACGTTCAACAACGGAGCAATCGGCACCGTCGATTCCGCGACAGCCACAACTCTTTCAGTGACATTTACCACTTTGCCTGCCACTGCCGGACCTTTGACGGCAGTGGTCACCACAAACGGGATGAGCAGCGGATCCGCAATCCAGGTCGCCACAATAATCCCTGTCGTTACGGCCAGCAGCGTCAGCCTCGCAGCCAATGCCACGACAATCACGATTGCTGGTTTCGGATTTGATCCCGTAGCTCTTAACAATACCGTCGTATTCAATAATGACGCGATAGGTACCGTCACAACGGCGACAGAAACTCTTCTGACGATTACGCTCTCCACTTCTCCCACAACAGCCGGTGACCTGACAGCAGTGGTCACCACCAATACTCTGGACAGCGGGACAGCGATAAAGGTCGCCACTGTGATTCCTGTGGTGACCAGCAGCACAACGAATTTGACCGCCAGTGGATCAACGCTGGTAATCAATGGATTTGGTTTCGACCCGACAGTGGCGAAGAATACCGTGACTCTGAACAATGGAACTGTGGGCGATGTGACCGCAGCCAGTGCAACTTCGATCACGATCACGTTCTCTACAAAACCGGCAACGGCGGGTTCGTTGACAGTCGTCGTCACCACGGGCGGAATCAGCAATGCCGCACCAGTTCAAGTGGCTTCTGTTACACCAGTGATTACAAGCAGTGCCGTGAGCCTGGCAGCTAATGTAACAACGTTGACAATCAATGGATTCGGCTTTGACCCGACCGCAGCCAATAACACAGTCGCACTGACGAACGGAGCCATCGGCACAGTCACGGCAGCAACAACCAAGTCACTGACCGTGAATCTGACGACGCGGCCGACGGCAGCTGGTTCCGTGAGTGCAGTCGTGACCACAAACTCTCTGACCAGCGGTTCGTCCACTCAGGTTGCGACGTCTGTCCCCGTGGTAAGCAGTTCTGCAACCAGTCTGGCCGCCGAACAGACTTCTATGACAATCAACGGATTTGGCTTCGACACAACCGCCGCGAACAACACCGTTGTCTTTAACAATGGTGCTGTAGGAACGGTTACGTCAGCGACCGAGACGGCGCTCACTATCACCTTTTCTACTCGGCCCGCGACTGCGGGTGATTTGACTGCCGTTGTCACGACAAACAGTATCAGTAGTGGGGCGGCCGTCAATGTCGCCACCGTGACCCCTGTTGTAACGACCAACACGGCGCACGTTGCGGTGAATGCCGCTACTATGGTTATCAATGGCTTTGGTTTTGACGCAGTCGCCGGAAACAACTCTGTTGTCCTGAACAATGGAGCGGTGGGAACAGTCACAGCCGCATCCACAACTTCAATTACTGTCACGTTTTCTTTCAGTCCCGGCTCCGGAAGCTTGACTGCTATTGTCACTACAAACGGGATCAGCAGCGGATCCGCAGTGCAGGTGGCGAATTCCCGTCCGGTCGTAACCAGCAGCACTGTGAACCAGTCGGCCAGTGCGACGACGGTCACGATTAATGGATTCGGCTTTAATCCAACGGCCGCACAAAATCTTGTGGCCTTCAACAACAATGCGATTGGCACAGTGACAACTGCCACAAAGACGTCGCTTGTTGTGACATTCTCGATCAACCCCAAAACCGCCGGCAGCTTGACGGCCATCGTTGTCACAAACGACATTGCCAGCGGCACAGCAGTTCAGGTCGCAACCGTTGTACCCGTGGTAACCAGCAGTACATCAAATCTGGCGGCTACGGCAACCACTCTGACAATCAACGGTCTGGGTTTTGATCCCGTCGCTAACCGAAACTCTGTCACTTTCAACAACGGAGCGGTCGGTACAGTGACCGCTGCGACAACGTCTTCTCTGACTGTCACTCTGTCAACAAAGCCAACAACAGCGGGAAGCCTGACTGCAGTCGTGACGACAAACAGCATCAGCATTAGTACGGCAGTGCAGGTGGCAACGGTCACACCTGTCGTCACCGCGACCAACGGTAATCTCCTGGCAAACGCGGCCACACTGACGATTACCGGTTTCGGATTCTCACCAACTCCAGCCAATAACACAGTGGTTCTCAACAGTGGAGCAGTGGGTACAGTAACTGCTGCGACAGCAACTTCTCTGACTGTAACACTAAGCACGAAACCCATCGCCAGCGGCAACCTGACGGCTGTTGTTACAACAAACAGTCTGTCAAGCGGTGCAGCAATCAAGGTCGCCAATGTCGTTCCGGTTGTCACCAGCAGCACGACTGGGCTGGGCATTACAGCGACAACGATGACAATTAGCGGCTTCGGTTTTGACCCGGTCGCAAATCGGAACACCGTAGTGCTCAGCAATGGAGCCGTGGGAACCGTCACCACAGCGACAGGGACAACTCTGACCGTGACGCTCTCAACTCGTCCAAACGTACTCGGAAGCATCACCGCGATCGTGACGACGAACACGATTGCAAGCGGAACGGCCGTCCAGGTAGCGACCGTCATTCCTGTTGTGACGAGCAACACCACAGGTTTGCCAATCAATGCAGCGACAATCGTCATCGCTGGAGCTGGTTTCAGTGCCACAGCTAATTTGAATACAGTCTTATTCAACAATGGAGCAGTCGGGACAGTGGCAGCAGCAACGGCAACATCGCTGACCGTAACTCTGACCACCAAACCTACAGCCGTCGGAAATCTCACAGCGATCGTGACAGTCAGCAGTGTGGCCAGCGGCTCCGCAGTGCAGGTCGCTACAGTACAGCCAGTCGTAACCACCAGTAATGCAAATGTCGTGGCCAACGCTGCCACCATGACGATCAATGGTTTTGGCTTCGATACGACAGCTGCCAACAACACTGTAACACTCAGCAGCGGTGCCGTGGGAACCGTCACCACAGCCACCGCCACCGTGCTGACAGTGACGCTCTCAACAAAGCCTGCATCTGTCGGCAGCCTCACGGCCGCTGTCACAACAAATGGCGTGAGCAGTGGCGCAGCGATTCAGGTGGCGACCGTCATCCCGGTGGTCACAAGCAGTACTGTCAGCCTGGCAGCCAACAGTAACACAGTGACGATTAATGGATTTGCCTTCGATCCGGTAGCATCCCGCAACCTTGTAGTCTTCAGTAACGGTGCGATTGGAACTGTCACTTCTGCAACACAAAGAACCCTAACGGTGACTTTGTCGACCCGGCCGACGGCAGCGGGCAGCCTGACAGCTGTCGTCACCACGAACTCCATCTCCAGTGGAACTCCAGTGCAGGTGGCCAATGTGATTCCAATCATCACCAGCAGCACTGCGAACCTTGGAGCGAATTCCCCAACAATGACCATTAGCGGATTTGGGTTCTCCACAACAGCAGCGAACAACACCGTGACCTTTAGTAGCGGAGTTGTTGGCACTGTCACCACGGCTACGGCCAATTTGCTAACCGTGACTTTTTCGACAAGGCCAACAACCGTCGGGAACCTGACGGCTGTGGTTACTACCAACAGCCTGAGCAGTGGCAGCGCAGTGCAGGTAGCAAGAGTTGTCCCAACCGTGACGTCAAGCACCACCGCATTGGCCGCAGGAACGACAACGCTGACGATCGCCGGTTTCGGTTTTAATTCAACGATCACAAACAATTCTGTGAGCTTCAATAATGGAGCTGTTGGCATTATCACCGCGGCAACGACAACTTCACTCAGTATCACGTTCGCCGCGTTACCAAACATTGCCGGTCCGCTGAACGTGGTCGTAACGACATCATTATTCAGCAGTGCTGCAACGGCAGTAGCAACCGTATCACCCGTCGTGACGGCAACAACCACCAGCCTCTCGGCCAGTGCCAGTACCGTGACGATCACTGGCAGCAACTTCAGTCCGACAGCTTCAAACAACACCGTGACCTTCGATAGGGGAGCTATCGGAACTGTGACTGCGGCCACAACAACATCGTTAACGGTCACCTTCTCGACAAAGCCAGCAACCGCTGGCAGTCTGACCGCAGTCGTCACAACCAGTGGCATGTCCAGTGGAACTGCCGTTCAGGTCGCGACAGTAACTCCTGTTGTCACCAGCAGCACCGTAAGCCTCGCGATCAATGCGACGACCGTCACGATCAACGGTTTCGGATTCGCTACGGTGGCGGGCAGCAATACAGTTGTGTTCAACAACGGAGCCGTGGGTACGGTCACCTCGGCTTCAGCCACCGCACTCACCGTGACATTCTCAACAAAGCCAGTTGCTCTCGGCAGCCTGACTGCAGTTGTCACATCCAGTTCATTGTCAAGCGGAGCGCCGACTCAGATCGCCACTGTCGCACCGGTCGTAACCGCCACAACCACCTCATTGCTGGCCAACGCATCCACTGTCACGATTACCGGTGCGGGTTTCAGCACCGTGGCCGCGAACAATACGGTCGCTTTCAACAACGGAGCTGTGGGTACCGTAACAACAGCCACCGCGACTTCACTGATTGTGACGTTCTCCACTAAACCACAAACCGCCGGAAGTTTGACCGCCGTGGTCACTACCAACGGAGCATCCAGTGGGGCCGCTATTCAAGTGGCCAATGTAACTCCCGTAGTCACAGTCAGCACTACTAGCCTTGCCATCACTGCAACAACGATGACAATTACAGGCTTTGGTTTCTCAACGGTTGCCGCCAACAACAGAGTGGTCTTTAACAACGGTGCCGTTGGCACCGTGACCGCCGCAACCGCGACGACGTTGACAATCTCCTTCACAACTCGGCCTACTCGAACCGGGGCATTGACCGCAATCCTGACGACAAATCTGCTGGCAAGCGGTCTTGCAGTTCAGGTGGCCAATGTCATCTAAATGCTGCTGATCACGGAGATCGGAGCCCTTCCAATCGGGCTCCGATCACATTGTCCTCAGAGTCGCCCAACTAAACGCTTGCACCATTTGGTGTGAGCGTTTTTTTTAAGGACAAAGTAAGAGTGATTTCGGACGTCGAGCCAGCGGGTCCCTGCTGATCAGTGATGACATCTCTTTTTACGCAAATGAAACAAACAGACGTCCGTCCGTGAGAGCTCGAATAAGGACTGACTCGGCAAAGCTGTTGTTAAAAAGTGAAAAGGCCAAAACACCTGTCTGATCAGACATAGGTTGGTAGGTACCGGCAAGAAAGCGTTTTACACTCCCACGATCTCCGCTCACAACGCCCTCATAGTCCAGATACATCAGTCGATGATCAGGCAACGGTTCAGCGGCAATCGGTTCCCCGAGACACGGCTTCCTGAGCAGCCTCCAGGTCCGCGCAGAGCACTCTTCTTCCAGCAGCAGATCCCAATGCAGAAAGGGATGATCGTGCTCAAGGATCACGAATCGCCGAGGCATTGACTCCCCTGCCACATTGAGTGTTCACGCCAACCGAAGGCGATGATAATCGGCACAACAGCTCATCCGAACTACACGCCGCCTGTCTCATCAAACGAATCATTGATCGTCGTGCAGTTGGTCTTTCGGCTGATTCGCTTCAAAAGACCCTTCAGAACTTTCCCGGGCCCGACTTCGTAGAAATCATCGCAGCCTTCGCTCAACATCAGATTGATTGAATCTTCCCAGCGCACCGGGTTCAGCACCTGCCGGATCAGTAACTGACGAATTTCTTCCGGGTCCGTATGAGTCTGAGCATCAACGTTTGAGACCACCGGAATCTCAGGAGTGCGGATCTCGACTTCCGCAAGAACTTCCGCCAGCGCTTCATCGGCCGGACGCATGATCTCGGTGTGGAAAGCTCCCGCTACGGCCAGAGGAATTGCTCGGCCACCGGCAGCTACAGCCAATTCAGCAGCTCGTTCGCAGGCGGCGTTTTCGCCACTTACGACGAGATTCCCCGGACACAAAAAATTTGCGATCTGAATCGGACCGTGAGCAGACGCTTCTTTGCAGATCTGCTCAACCTGAGGACGCTCCATCAACAGAATGCTGACCATTCCGGAGGGAGTTGCGTCGGCAGCCGCCTGCATCGCCTCGCCGCGGCGTTTGACGACTCTTAGCCCGTCTTCAAACGACATCGCTCCGGAAAACACCAAAGCTGTATACTCGCCCAGGCTCAACCCGGCCGCCATCTCACAGGCCAGCACGATTTCCGGCGAGTCAGCTCGAAGTTTTTCTAATGCCGCCAAGCTGGTCACAAACAGAGCTGGCTGACTGATGACCGTGGAATCGAGTTCAGACGCAGGCCCTTCGAAACACAGCTTCGCAAGGTCGAAGCCCATGATGTCGGCCGCACGTTCATAAAGATCGCGAGCCTTCGGATACTGAGCAGCGAGTTTGCGGCCCATTCCGACATGTTGGGCACCCTGACCAGGAAAGAACAAAGCAATCTTGGACATGAATTCTCCTTTGCGCCGCCAAACAGAGGCTGGTGCGACAGAGCGAAGTCAAAGGCCGACGTGAATTGGTCGATCAGTCTACTGAGGCAGATTCTGTTGAGCCAGCAGTTCGGTGATTCGCGAATTAATGTGGTGGTTGTCGATTTCCGTAGCCATCTTCAGAGCATTCCGGATCGATCGATGGTCGCTGGAGCCATGACAAATGATGCAGACACCATCAATCCCCAACAACGGCGCTCCACCGGACTCCTGATAGTGGAACTGATCAGTGAGCTTACCCAATGTCTGCTTCGCAAGATCACGCTCAGTCGAGAGAGCCTTCATCATTGCGCCACCCACGGTCTTCAGGATGAATTCTGCCATCCCTTCGCTAACCTTCAGCACAACGTTCCCGACGAAGCCTTCACAGACGATGACATCTGCTTCACCGTGATAGAGACCGCGCCCTTCGACGTTGCCGATGTAGGTTCCGTGCAATTTGGAATTGGCCAGCATCGTGTGGGTGTCGCGATAAAGATCGGTCCCCTTGCCTTCCTCGCTGCCAATATTCATCAGGCCAATGCGGGGAGATTCGATGCCCAGCATTTCTTTGGCCCACACCGACCCCATTAACCCATATTGGGCCAGATGCTCCGGTCGTGCCGCAGGATTCGCACCGACATCAATCAGGATACACGATCCGTTGATCGTTGGCAGACGGACGGCTATCCCTGGACGCTTTACGCCTTTCAGGAACAGACGAGTTCTCAGGCCAGCTGCGACGACAGCCCCCGTATGACCTGCACTGACAACCGCCTGGACGTCTCTGGACGCCATCAACTGCCAGCAGCGAACAATCGAACAGTTGGGTTTTTCGCGCAGCGCAACAGTCGGCTTCTCTTCCATTCCGACGAAACCTTCAGATTCAACAATCTGAATACTCGGAGGCAGAGAGCCGACTTTGGCGATTTCTTCTTCCAGTCGAGGACGATCACCAACCAGCAGGACTTCCAGGTTCGGGATTCGCTCAACGGCTTCAAATGCACCGACGATGTTCGGGCCGGGAGCAAAATCACCGCCCATCGCATCCAGGGCGATCCGCATGGAAGTTATTCCTCAACGCTTTCAACCAGTGTTCGGCCCTGATAATAGCCACACGTTGGACAAACAACGTGAGTTGGAGCCATCGTGCCACACTGTGGACACTTTGCCAATTGACGAGGCTTAATGGCATTGTGACTGTTACGCTTCCGCGAACGAGTCTTCGATTGCCTTCTCTTAGGTACAGCCATGACACTTCTTCCAAACGCAAACTTTGATCAGATACCAGTTTTCGAACACTTAATCGCCAATATCATGTGATCGCCACGATACCAAAACAGGCCAAACAGACATTGTCAAAGCGACAAATCATGTTTTCCCTGTCAACTCGTCAAAGCGATTCGACGAGTTTATTCGCAGCGAGGTATTGCTTTCGACATGGAGCACTTCAATCAGCAGGCTATTCCCGGGGAATTTTGCCCGCGACTCGATACCAACCCCTTTCGACCACTGCCAGCAATGCTACTTCAACGAATGACCGGCAAAAGTCGCTCATGAGTAGAGAAGTTGACAAATGTGCAGGAGTTCACAATGCGAATCGGGCATCGTGTCAAAGAGCAGGTTCGATGTCAAGAAGGAGTGCCGTTTTGCCCTCGGAATTCGCCCGAGCGACACAAGAACACTCAAAACTCTCCCATTCAGCCTCTCAAAGCCCCACCAACCCTGAACAAGAGCGACACGTGCATCACAGAAAACACAATGACGGCAATTCCCGCAGCCAAAATCGGCGCCAACATCACCAGCCCCATCACCGGTGCTACAAATCGAGCCAACAACGGTGCTGAAAACGAACACACAAAGATCAGAACGAAGCAACTTGGGATGCCAATCAGAATTATCATCGCCTGCCGAGCCAGATCGTATCGTTTTACATATTCTGAGGCCTTCTTCAGGAAGAGCTCAAAACAGATCAAGTGCCCTAACCCGCTGAACAACCCGATCATCGCAAACAATAACTGGCCGCTCGAAGGCCCCTGGCGGAAAGGCGAAGGGCGAAATGGATTACTCGTCCCTTGATCTGCCAAAGTCTGAATCACAGAAAACAACACCTGCACCGCCAGACAACCGATCGCAGCGATAATCAGACCTTTCGCCCCACTCCGCTGCGGAATCGCGATGCAAATGCATTCCCCAACCAACACCACGATGGCCCCAATAAACATCGCAATCGCCGCCAACCCAATCAGGACCAGGAGCCCCGGAGAACCAACCCCGCCGCCTCTCTCCAAGGCTGCAGCAATAAAGCTGCCCGCAAAAATGAATACAACCAAGAGAAAAATCGAAACCGTCGCCCACCCCTGAATTAATAAACCCAGACCTGCCAACTTTCGCGAGGCAATCTCAGACGGCCCCCCGGAACGTCCTGACGATGATGCAGAACCAGCTTTAGGCGGAGCAAACGGATTTGACTCAAAATAGTCCGCACCATCGTCCTCATAACTTCCATAGCCCGAATCATAATCCTCGACGTCTTCGCCCTGCTCCGCAGGTTTTGCTCGCTTCCGCGGCTTCCCGCTCGAAGAAGTCCTTACGGAGCCACCTCGATCACTGCCTGGCGATTCACGCACTCCATCACTTCGGCCGCCTTTCCCACGTGACGACACTTCCTTCGCGGCAGGCTTTGTGACCGAAGCCTCTGCACCTCCTGTCGATGCTGTGGAGGAATCCCCTGAACCGCGAGACTCCGAACTTATCGCTCGTGCTCTTCTGACCACAGAACTGCTGGTCGGCACGTCTTTCGGCGACGGAGATTTATTACCTTCGCCTTTCGCCACATCACCTCGACCACCAGTAGCTGCGCTTTGGGAAGCTGCCCCGGCGTTGCCGGATGATTGCGCCGACGCGACCAGCGGTACCTCAACAACTCCTGAACAGGCAGGACAGCGAACACGCTTTCCTGCGGCCGTGTCAGGGACCTTCAATGTCTTGCTGCATTGAGAACATTGAACAATCATTTGAGTACCCGTATATGATCAACCGTCCATAACCTTCCGAGACCACAAAGATTACTCCGACCCCAACCGTCAGAAAAGCGAATACACCAGACCCCGTCAAGTTGTCGCAGGATTTATCACCGATCGGCGAAACTCAGCCTCGCTCAGGCTCTGCATCAGAGATTAGCCCCAGCCCCATCGTCAAGGGCCTGAATCCTGTCGGCGATCTGCTCTGGCGTTTCCAGACCTGTCATTGCAATCGGAAAGCATTCTTCCAGATTGCGAAACCAGGTATGCTGGCGTTTCGCGAATTGCCGGGTCGAGATTTTGATTTGCTCCACAGCAGCCTCAAGGGTCAACTGCCCGTTCAGATGACCAATCAATTCACGATAGCCCAACGCCTGGCAGGCGGTGCGCGATGGAGGCGGCTGCAACTTCATCAGCTCACGAGTCTCCTCAAGCCAGCCATCAGACATCATCTGATCAACCCGAAGATCAATTCGGGCTCGCAACCACTCACGCGGAGGCTCCAGCCATGCGACGACACGGGGGCGATCGACCACTGAAAGAGGACTGTGCTGCTGATCCTCGGAGATTGGTCGCCCTGTCAGCTCAAAGACTTCCAGCGCCCGAATAATCCTCCGCATATCATTTAGATGCAGCCGCGCAGCCGTAACCGGATCGCAGGCCGCCAGCTTGTCGTGCAGCCACTGCGGACCATTCTTAGTCGCCAATTGCTCCATGGACTTCCGAAAGCTCCAGTCAGGCTCAGGCCCTTCAAAGAGCCCCCTCAGGATTGATCGCAAATAAAGCCCGGTCCCTCCCACGAACAGAGGAACTCGTTGACGCCCGAGGATTTCCTCGGCGACCCTGGCCGCATGCCTGACAAACTCGGCCACACTATATTCCTGGTGAGGCTCTGCGATATCAATCAAGTGATGGGCCACCCTCTGCAGATCCTGCTTCGAAGGCTTCGCCGTTCCGATATCCATCCGTCGATAAATGGCCATGGAATCGAGCGATATAATCTCAGCGTTCAGGCGATCCGCGAGAATTATGGCCGTAGCCGACTTTCCGCACGCCGTGGGTCCAGCAAGAAACCAGCATAGCCGAAGAACCGAAGAGGGAAGTTTCATGAACTTTGCCGCGCGTCTGGTTGAATTTCCGGCTCGACGAATCTCGACGAACCTTTGGCTTCTGCAGTTGAACGTTGGATAGGACGACGATATGCTGCCCCGTTTCCGAAAAACAGCGGGGCGGGCTCTGCGCGCTGTATTTTGCAGAAATTTTAGCCTAAGACTATAGCTTTGCTGGGTTTACGGCTTTTCTATCACTGTCTGGAACACAGCGGTGAATGCAGGCAATTGACGCTGAGACCACAAAAAGTCTCCGGTCGTTGGTTGGTTTCGGTCGAAATTGAGGCATTGAAATTCTGTATGCCCCACTGTATCGGCAGAATCTGCCGAAGGTCAGCGGGGTTCGAAAATAGGTGTTTGTTCGGTTCTTGATTCAGGGTGGTCACAGATGTCGGAAGATCTTCTGGTGAAGGCGGAACGCCGGTCTAAGCTCGGTACAGTCGACTCAAAGCGCCTTCGCGCTTCTGGGCGTGTGCCAGGCAACATTTATGGCTTGGGCCGACCGGGCGAATCTGTGTCAATTTGTGGCGAAACGATCGAAAAGCTTGTCGCGACACGCTCATCAGTGGTCGACGTCGAGCTGGATGGCAAGGTCGACAAGGCTGTGGTTCAGGAGTTGCAATGGGATGTCTTCAGCACATCCATTCAGCACATTGATCTGCGTCTGGTTGATCCAGCGGGTCGCACTACGGTTGATGTCGCTCTCGAGTTGCGTGGCGATCCAGTAGGCCTCAAGGACGGCGGAGCAATTCGCCAGCACCTGAAAAAGGTCGCCATCGACTGTCCGGACTACCGCATTCCAAAATCTATCGTGGTTCGTATTGGTGGTTTGAAAATCGGTGATGCCGTGAAGGGTTCTGATCTTCAGTTGCCAGAGCACGCTCAGCTTGTCACTGCTGCAGACGACGTTGTTGTTGAACTTTACGATCCTCGTAAAGCTGTCTGATCATTCAGGCCTTTGTCTTTTCCGGCACCCTACACGGGGCTGCTGATTTGATGGGGTTGAATTCGTAATGAAATTGGTGGTTGGTCTCGGGAATCCAGGTTCGCAGTATTCCGGAACTCGCCACAACGTTGGGTTTGATGTCATTGGCGAACTGTCTCAGCGTTGGCAGTGCCAGAAGCCTCAGTTGAAGTTTGATGCGGAGATTCGAGAAGCCTTTCCATCCTCTGGAAAGGTACTGCTTGCAACTCCTATGACTTACATGAATCTCAGCGGGAAGTCTGTTCAGCAGATTACTCGCTTCTATCAGATTGCGTCGGAAGACGTGGTCGTTGTTTGTGATGATATAAATCTTCCGCTGGGCGCTCTTCGGTGGCGTGCCGGTGGTTCTTCCGGTGGTCAAAAAGGACTAGCAGATATTCTGCAACGTCTCGGAACAGATCAGGTTCCTCGACTCCGTCTGGGAGTTGGAAGACCTCCGGGACAGATGGAGGCTTCTACCTGGGTTTTAGCCCGATTTCGATCGGAGGAACGCAGCGAAGCTGAATTGATGACTAAATCGGCCGCTGATTCGGTTACATGCTGGATTGCGGACGGGTTGGTCTCAGTAATGAACAAGTTTAACAAATCAGGTTCGTAGTAGACTTTTTAAGTTCGGTGCTCGGTTTTTCCGGGCGTCAAGTAGGTTCTTTTTGCTCGGATGCCTGCATTCGAGCCTGCCCCAGAGGGAGCATCAGTTCCGTGTCAGTCGTAGCAGAAAAACCGGTGCGAGAGCATCTTTATGAAGGCATGTTCCTGGTCGACAGTGGCAAATTTGCTATGGATCCGGACGGTGTCACCAATGATATCCTGGCGATCCTGAAGCGAGCCGGTGCGACGGTTGTTGCGCACCGTCCATGGCAGGATGGAAAGCTGGCCTACGAAATCAACGGAATGAAGAAAGGCCTGCATTACATCGTATGCTTCACTATGCCCGGCTCCGGCATGAAGACACTGATTCGTCAGTGCCAGCTCAGCGAAACAGTCGTGCGTCAAATGGTAATCAACCACCCACAAAGCATCTTTGATGCAACAGTGGCTTCAATCAGTGGAACTGCGGTTCCTCAGGTTGCCGATGGTGGTCCTGCCGAACCGACGGTTGATGCTCTGGAAGACTAAGTTCGCTGCAGGTTGTTCTGTGTCCGGGAAGCGGGTCCGAGTCGGAGTATCTCATGGCCTCATTCAACAAAGTTATTCTTCTCGGCAATCTGACTCGTGATCCGGAAGTCCGCTACACCACTGGCGGTTCAGCGGTCTGCGATATTACGCTGGCTGTGAATTATCAGTGGACAGACAAACGATCCAACGAACGGAAAGAAGAAGTCTCCTTTATTGATGTGACTCTTTGGGGTCGCACAGCGGAGATTGCTGGTGAGTATCTTGGAAAAGGTCGACCTGTTTTGATTGAAGGCCGACTTCAACAAGACAAGTGGGACGACAAGGAAACTGGTCAGAAACGTTCGAAGCTGAAAGTGGTAGCAGATGCCATGCAGCTTCTGGGCGGTAAATCAGAGGGTGGTGGCGGTGGTGGTGGCGGCAATGCCGCTCCAAGAAGCAACACTGGACGACCTGCCGCCGCGCCAACTCGAAGTAATGATAGCTATGGTGATTCAGATTCCGGACGAACTCCGGATCAGACCTTCTATGACGACATGCCGCCCTCCGGCGGAGACGACGTTCCTTTCTAGGAATTCGTTAGAAACTCAAACGATACGATTTTAATTAGACAGTGATCATATTTTGATTGGCCGCAGAAGAGTTCGATTTGACTCGCTGCTGATCAGGAATGGTGAAAAAGGAACCCGGCTCGATGGCTAGCACAGTTCAACCCAGCTCACGAAACGTGGAAGTCCTGCTCGTCCACGACGTTGAAAACCTCGGCCAACGGGGCGAAATCGTCAAAGTGAAGCCAGGCTACGCTCGCAATTATTTGTTGCCGCAGGGCAAAGCCACTGTGGCAACTCTGCAGAACAAGCGGATGGTCGAGAAGCACAAAGAAAAACTGGCTGCAATCGAAGTTGGACGCGTGAAGCAGTACCAGCGAGTGGCCGATGCGGTCAGCAAGTACAGCGCAACAATCGAAGCTCATGCGACCGCTGATAATCATCTCTACGGTTCCGTTGTCGCCCGTGATATCAGCGAAGCCCTCAAGGCTGCGGGACATCCGGTTGAAGCCGAGCATGTTCGCCTCGATGGGCCGATTAAAGAGCTGGGCATGTACACCGTGAAGCTGAAGTTTCACGAGAAGGTCAATGCCGAAGTCAAAGTCTGGGTTGTGCCATCAGCAACCAGCGGCTAGTCACTATTTGTTGTCTCGCCGTGCGAGTTCCTCATCGTTCTCGCACTGCTCAAACACACTGAATCCTCAGGCATTCATTTGTCTGAGGATTTTTTCTCGAACTGGCTTGAGCATCTCCACCAGCACGGCCCTGTCTCCGGCCACGTGATGACGTGAAGCCTCCCTCGAACATTCAATTCGGGACGTTCCCAATGGCTGACGACAAGTTGCGACTTCCACCGCAGAATCTGGATGCGGAACGCGGAGTTCTCGGCAGTATTCTGCTGATGAACGAAGCCATTGATGAAGTTGGCGAATCACTGAAGGCAGAACACTTCTATAGTGACGCTCACCAGAAAATCTATGCGGCCATTCAGCGGCTCTACGAAAACGGTGTCCGCGGCATCGATGCAATTACTCTGGCAGAAGAACTGATTCGACGAAGCGACTTCGAATCGGTCGGCGGGGCAGCTTACCTTGCCCATATTCTGGAAGCGGTCCCACATGCTGCCCACGTGCGGTATTACTCGAATATCGTCCGCGAAAAATGGATGCAACGTAGTTTGATTTATGCATGTACCGATATCCTCAGCGAGTGCTACGACGCCACAGAAGATGTCGAGGGCCTGCTGCAAAGCGCTGAGCGGCGTGTTTTCAGTATCCTGGAAGAACAAGGAAACACAGCCAGCATCGCGATGACCGATATCCTGATGGAGACGTTCAATCGCATTGATGAGCGAATGAACAAAGTTGGCGATGTGACCGGCATCACGACCGGATTCACAGACCTCGATCATCAGACGACTGGCTTTCAACAAACAGAACTGATCATTCTTGCAGCTCGTCCGAGTATGGGAAAGACGGCCCTCGTCTGTAACATGGCCGAGGCGATGGCCCGAAAGTCGGGTAAGAGCATTCTCCTGTTCAGTCTGGAACAGTCGAATCTTGAACTGGCCGAACGGTTCCTCGCGATCACCGCACGAATCAATGGCCACGATCTGCGAGCCGGAAACCTGACGGAAGCTCAGCACGACCTTCTTGTGAGAGCCTCTGACGATCTGGCTCGCCTGCCGCTGTTCATTGACGACAAACCCGGCCGTACCATGACGCAGGTCGCGGCCCTGGCCCGCCGGCTGCATCGAAAGGCTCCGTTGGGAGCCATCATCATTGACTACCTGCAGCTTATCGAGCCTGATGAGAAGAACGCTCCACGCGAACAGCAGATCGCACAGATCTCACGCCGTCTGAAGTTTCTGGCGAAGGAACTGCGCGTTCCGGTCATCGCACTGGCTCAGTTGAATCGCGGGGTCGAACTTCGCGAAGACAAAAGGCCTCGACTGGCGGACCTTCGTGAGAGCGGTGCCATCGAACAGGATGCGGACATGGTGATGTTTCTGCATCGCCCCGATGCGTATGACCCGGAAGATCGTCCTGGCGAAGCCGAGATTGTTGTGGCCAAACACCGCAGCGGGCCCACAGGCATCATCAGACTGACGTGGCGAAAAGAATACATGCGGTTCGAAAACTACAGCCCAATGGCCGACAACGACTTCAATCTGTAGCTGCGATCAGGAAGTCAACGCCAGTGATCGCCTGGCTGTCTGGGCATGATGATGTCCGATGACTCCAGGCCCATTGCGATGCTATGGAGAAAGGACCGTCGACCACTTAATCCGACGGCTCGAACCGCATCTGAATGACCGTTCATTGAACGGTGCAGCTTGGCTCCGGGATCTGCCAACGTAGCCGTCTCGCTCCGCCGAGATGAGCCTTGCAGTGCTCAGCGTTGTATTATCTGGCCCGCAGAGACCCGCAACACGCGTTGGCACATAGCGTTCTACATTCTTTGTTGAACGTGAAACTTGCAAGGCTCGTCTCGACGGAG
>CAIXQV010000041.1 GCA_903921605.1 uncultured Planctomycetaceae bacterium
GGCCAGCGGAATTAATACCTCCGCTCTGAAGAACGTCAACATCCGCATCGCGAATCTCGGTGGTACAACGCTGGGCTTCGCATCGGGGAATACAATTTGGCTCGACGACAACGCCGCCGGTTGGGGCTGGTTCGTCGATCAGACCCCGTTGGACGACAGTGAATTTCTGCTGTCCGGCGATCAGGGTGAGCAGAATCGTATTGATCTCCTCACCGTCATCGAACACGAGTTGGGCCACATCCTGGGACTCGAACATACAGCAAGCGGCCTGATGACCGACTCGCTGGCGATAGGACGTCGGCAGACGCTGCGGCGCCTGATTGGAGACCAGATCACAGGAAACTTGTAGTCTGTGTTCCTTATCAGGCAGTGAGGATTAAGGAATAATCCCTGAATCGTCTGGTAAGGCGGGTGAAAAATCCGTTAGCAGCGTTGTGGTGGAAGCCACAACGCTGCTTTTTTTGGTTCTGCGAGAAATGAGGGTGCGGTTGGGCGGTTGGGCGAGCGGTTGGGCGTCAGCCCTCCGTGTCAGGCCCTGTCTGTGTTGTGTGTTCTGTTTGCCAGTTACTTGACCATCGCGAAGAATCGCAGACACACGGATAGCTTACGCTATACCGCTCGCCGAGGTTCCACTGACCCGCGCGCGGTTGGCCGTCAGGCTGGGCGAGCGGTTGGGCGTCAGCCCTCCGTGCCAAGCCCCTGTGTGTTTGCCATCACTTGACTATCGCGAAAAATCGCAGAGACACGGATCGCTCACGAGATACCGCTCGCCGGGGTTCCACTGAACCGGCGAGCGGCTGGGCGTCAGCCCTCCGTGCCCAGGCCCCTGTGTGTTTGCCATTGTTCTATTACTTGACTGTCGCGAAAAATCGCAGAGACACGGATCGCTGACGCGATAGTGTGTGTTGAAAATCGCACCGAATTCTCACGAATTCGGCTACAAAGAAGTATCTCACTCTGCCCCGAGCGAAGTTGCACCACGCTGCAGCAGAAGCAGGCTCAGCCGCTACTGAAGTTTCTTCGTCATGCACTGAATAAGATACTTCACCGTACGTTCAATGACGACGATCTGAAACGCGATTCGGTCCAACCCAAATGGGTGTTTGACGATGTCTTCAAATTTGGCAAGTCGTTCGATGACGTCGCCCACACAGATGTTACCCAGACAGCCTTTCAGGCGGTGGAGGGAGCGACCAAGGCGTTCCACATCCTTCTCCGCGATTGCGCCATGGATATCACTGAACTGAAGTGGCACTGTGCGTTCGACAATCTCGATCAGTTCCCGAACCTGCGTGGAATCATTGTTGCAGGATTCGATCAGGTCGTCCCATTTCAGCGAGAATTCAAGAAGCATCTCTGCCGCCGGTATGAACTCCTCGGTCCTCTCGAAGGCCAGATGAGTTGAGACTGTCTCAATCAGGCAACGTCTTGTGAATGGTTTGGCCAGATATCCATCCATTCCATTCGAAAGACATGTGACAGCATCCTGAGACATCGCATTGGCCGTCGTGGCAATAATGGGAAGTCCGGAAAACCAATTTTGACTGCCCCGGATCAGTCGAGTTGTTTCGAAGCCGCCCAATTCCGGCATCATCACATCCATCACAATGGCATCAACGCTTCTGGGCGGCATTGACGACAATCCTGACAGAAGAGCTCGACCATCATGAAAAACTGAGACCTGATATCCTTCCGCTTCCAGCATGCTGCGAGCGAGTCGAGCACTGACCAGATCGTCTTCAACCACAATCACGTGTTGTTGTCGGCCTGCGGTCCTGCTTTTCTCTTCCGCCTGCGGTTCGTCTGCAGCAGAGTTCTCTGACAAATCTGACAGCTTGCAGATGACGTTAAATTCAGAGCCAAAGCCTTCTCGCGAATCAACCCAGATCTTTCCATCCATGAGTTCCACAAGGCGAGCACAGATGGCCAGTCCAAGTCCGACACCGCCCGACCTTCTTGTCCCGGAGGAATCAACCTGCTCAAACAAGCGGAAGATGTCTTCTGTGCGATTGGCGGGAACTCCGATGCCGGAATCGATGACTCGGATATGGAGAAGGTCTTTGTGACCAGGCTCCAGAAACACTTCGATGTGGACAAAACCCGACTCAGTGAACTTGATCGCGTTTGTCGTAAGATTAATGATGATCTGTCGCAGTTTTCCGGAATCTCCAAACCACCAGATTGGAGTCTCAGGAGCAATCGTCCATACAAACGAGATATGCTTTTCCGCCGCTCTCTTTTGAAACTGCGGAGTGAGCTTCATCATCAATTCAAGGAGATTAAACTCACTATTATCCAGAATCAGTTTTCCAGCCTCGACCCGTGAGCAATCCAGAATATCGCTGATCAGAGACAGAAGCTGTTCGGCCGAATCATGGCTGGAGTCCAGCCACTCACGGCACTGAATCGAAATCGGCGTGTTCCGAACCAGTTCCAAAGAGCCCAGAATGTTATGCAATGGCGTTCTCATTTCGTGGCTCACGACAGCAAGGAACTCCGACTTGGCCTTATTTGATTTTTCAGCGATTTCGCGGGCTTTGATGAGCTCGGCTTCGCCCTTCAGTTGCTCCGTGATGTCCCGCGCGACACCGCAGAAGATACCTCCGGAGGCATTCGCTTTGGACAGGTGCCACGAAAGCCAGCGTTCCTGTCCATCGTTGCGAGTCATTCGGGTTCGCACTCGGATGAACGACGACGGCAGTTCGGCCTCAGCGATTTGCTCAAGAAACAGTTTGCGATCATCCGGATGCAAAAAATCGGCAATGCAACGATCGTAGAGTTGATCATTGGAGAGGCCGAGGAACTGCTGGAACGAGGTACTGACCAGACGCAGATTGCCGTCTCTGCTGGCGACGCACAGCATATCGATGGAGTTTCTGAAGAACTGATCCTGCTCCAGCTGCAACCTGCGACGTTCTGTCGCATCCTGGACCACAGACACGGCTCCCCACTGCGTGCCGCCGATGTCTTTCAATGGATAAGAAGAAATCACATACCACCCCGTTTTTCCTCCGGGAATGGGTGTTAGTTCTGCTTCAATGGAAACCGGCGGCGCACCACTCAGCACCGCCGCACAGGGCGGCTGCGGATCCGGGGTGGCCGTTCCACAATACAGAAGCCGATAGTCTTGTCCGCGGATATCGCCGTACGTTCCGGAGAACAGTTGCTCCATGGTACGGTTTGCACGAAGAATCTTGCCGTTCATATCCAGGATGCTGATATTGTCCGGCAAAGCATTGAAACACTGTTCCCATTCCATTCGGGACGCGTGCAGTTCCTGCTGGAGATTCCGCTCATGGGTGAGGTCGCGAATGAACCCGATAAACAGAGTTACCGCAGCGTTCTGTATTCTGGAGACCGAAATTCTGACGGGGAATTCACTGCCATCACTGCGAACAGCCAGCGACTCCACCGTGAAGTCATTCTTACGAATTCGAGACTCGTCTTTTGGAAACGGCCGAAACGCTCGAATGAATTCCTGGCGTAATTGCGGTGCTACGATCGCATCGCCCATGGGGATGCCGATGACATCCTGGCGAGCGTAGCCGAACATCTTTTCCGCTGCTTTATTGAACTCGATAATGGTCCCGTCGAAATTTGCAATGATCACCGCGTCATTCGATGCGTTCAGGATCGCAAAGTACGCCAATTGCGAAATGGATGCGGTTTCCGCTGCGAGTTCTTTCGTCGGATCAGGCAATGAATTAGGCATAGTCTCGCAGCGTAGTGTAGGGAGCGTGGGAAGCCATCGACGGAGAGTAAGTACTGCAGGTTATGGGACAATGCCATTTGAGTAGCAATGTCATGTGGGGAGCGGGAGGTTCCTACCTCCGGAATTCAAGTTCAAGGCAGTCGCACCAAAAAAAATACATATCCAGCCCAGTGAGGGCTTTCCCTATTTTTTCGAAGTACTACTGGTCCCATGCCAGAGAGATCCTCATTCGCAACTTCTCAGCCTGAAGAGGTAAATCCCGTGCACATCCCGCATCAAATATAGACCCCCTGCTTCAATGGACGAGCATAGACTTATCGCTCTCTCAAACATTCCCACTAAGTGGTCTGCAGATACCCGCGTGAGGCACTTCGTTATCTGATGAGAATGCCTTGAAACAGCCCATCGGTGCAGAAGAGCCACGGAAAAGTGTGACTTGATTCTGATTGTCAACACGGGCCCATCAGGACAAAACCAGGGAGTCAGCAATTCCGATGCAGAGGCCGTTCAGAATCTTCATTCCTGAGAATGTGAAGATCCCGTTTGCTCGTCCACAAAGACACGCTGAGCATTCAATCCAGAGCCGTGTGTTGTACCGATGCAGCGCAAGGCCCAGGATCTTCTGTTATCTCGCCACGTTGGTGAGGAAACTTGAGTAGGAATTTTCCTGCTCACGCTTATCGCCGTGCGGGTTTTCTCCCCGTTGCTCCGCGTAGAGGTAACTGACCAGTCCCTTTCACGTGACGTAGTTTTCTCAGTTGAGCCAGGATGTCTTCGCTCTCCTGAAACTCACCAAGCTCTGCGGCCAGGTTGGACGCAAGCAGCAACAAATCTTCCCGCTCAGCACCAGGCATCGCAAGGACCTTCCGGATCAGTGTCAACGCCGTCGATTTGTTTCCTGCCCTCATATGCAGATAGGCAAGTTGCTCCGTGTCTCTGACTGGAAAGTCGGAGTCAACAAGAGATTTTTTGCCCGCGACAGCCAATGTTTTCCTGCTCCA
>CAIXQV010000042.1 GCA_903921605.1 uncultured Planctomycetaceae bacterium
CCAACGATAGCGTCCGCCGATCGACAACTTACTGGCGGCATCTCGGGCCTTGATCACGTCCTCGGTGATTTCCCGGGGATCAGGAAACTTCAAGAGTAGTTCCGCAGCATCACGACGACGCATATTGGTCGCCGAATCTTTGGGATCAAACGGATTGATGGCCCCCAATTGCAGATCGCTCAGACGCTTGAGTGTGATGGCGTGCTTGTCCTGAATTGCCGGGCTTCCAGCAGCCAGTGTTCGAAGAAGACCGTCAATAAAAACGTAGCGAAAGATGGGGTCCTGCCGCTGCTCTGTTGCGACTCGTTCCAGCAACTGAAGCAGCACACGCTCCCACGTCTGATCGTTGATGGTCAGTAACGCATCCTTCATTTCCTTCAGCAGGATCCACTCGGGACTTTTCCACTCATCACCAGGTTTGTTCAAATGGACATCGACGAGTGCCAGGTCGAAGCCCAGGGACGGATTCACGGGCTCACGCAGGCCAATAGCAACAGTCCAATCCGGTAGCGCCTTGAGAATGACTCGTTTACCCTGCCCGATCACGGTCGGCGTCTCACTGGTGTAGTATCTGGTACCATCTTTCAAGCGGACGACGAAGATTCCCTCCATCTTGGATCGGTCCATCATGTCCTGGATGTTTGCGAGGATCGGCTCACCAGCATCATCGATTCGAGCCCCCACAAACTCCAGATAATTGCGAATCTTCAGCAGTTCGTCTTTCTTCGGGAACGCTGGATTTGATGCCAGAAACGCGTCGGCTTCCGTGACATACTTCCGGGCTTCCAGCGGAGAGAGAGTCGTGCAATCCATCGCATGAGTTGAAACGAATTGATTCTGCACATCGACCTGTAGCCACAGATCGGCATCAGATTGCAGCAAACCTTCAAATCGAATTGCCACTGGATCTCTTGGAAGCGCTTTAGCGAAGGCATCCAGGGCTGCTCGAAAATTGGGGACGGAGCCCACAGCGTCACTGATCAACGCAAACATCTGCTCGCGACGAGTTTGCTCGGACATACCCTGAATCCGCAGGTCGCAGCGAGCGGACAATTCTTTCGGCCCGGCAGCCCCCGAAAGTAGTTCCGGGCTGATATCTTTTCTGGCGGCCAGAGCTTCGAACCGATTCTTGAAGGCCACAAGGCTGGCGATGTCCATCACGCCGTTGTCCTCGTAGGTCTTGAGTTCTTCCGCAGCCAGCTTCAGCAACGTCGCAAAATCCGTGTCGATCTGAGCCTGTATCTCAAGCGTTTTCTTCTCGACGACAGCACGCAGCGTTTCGACTTCGTTCAGCTCCTCCGCTCCCACGGCGTCCAGAGCATCCAGATCAATGGAAAACTGATTTGTTTCGGCCAGCGTTTTCGCGAGCGGAGCTTGTTCCTGAATTCGCCGAACGTCATTTTGAAATTTGACAATTCGATCATCTTCATCGCGTCGGGCCTGTTCGACATTCACCAGCAGCACCTGAACCTGAGGCACGACCAGCATGTCGAGTTGCTCCGTCTGAAGTGACTCGACGTAGGACTCCGCCGATTCAACATCACCTTGTTCCAGCAGGGACGTAATTGCTGCCACGTGTTCGGAGACCCGGCTATTGAAGCTTCTGTTCTGCATGACGAAGAATGCCAGAGCAGCCACGCTGATCACGGAAATGACCGTCATCACAAGTCGCCGAACGTTCCGACGATGAGCCTCAGTGTCCAGTTCGTCGTAACGAGTTCGCAGACGTTTCAGCAGTGGCTCAGGAACTCCGTCGCCATACATTTCGATGGAATGTTCGAGCAGTTCCAGAGCTTCCCGTGGCTGACGCTGATCAAGAGCCTCACGAAGCGACGCAATCTGCTGTTCGTAATGAGCCTGAGCCTGCTCCTCTTTGTCGATGGCCAACAACCAGTCAAAGGCGGCTCTGGTGTCTATCATCAGCGCGTCTTGTTCGGTCAACAAGGCCTTCTCCTGACAAGCATCCCATTGCTCACGAATTCGCCGGCCCGCCGCCACATCCTGAGCCGACCACACGTTCTGCAAGTCCGCCGCCAAAGACTGCATCCGCAGTTGCGCGAGTCGAGCTTCTTCCTGTTTGAGCACTCGTGAGGCGTTGCGAAGCAGCGCGGTTTCCGGAGCCCTAAACCAATCCTTGCTGCTGAGTTCTGAATGCAGCAGAGTCAGCCTGCGGAGATCGCGAGTCTCTGTGGCTTGGGCCAGCTCTTTGCGTATCCCTTTGACTCGCTCCAGTTCAAAGAGTTCCACTTGCTTCGCGGATGCTTCTTTGGCATTCGCTTCTTCCATTTTGTGGATCCGCCGCATCACGCCCAGACGAACTCGCAGCGGGCTGTTGGCCAGCGCGTGTCGTCGATTCAGACGATAGAGCGGCTCCAGCCTGCGAGCCGGCGCGTAGCAACTGTTGAGTTGTCGAGTGGCATACTGATCGATGGCAGGCGGAGTCGGGAATCCGAACTGAGTCAGATAGTCGACCCAAACGGGCTGCTCTGGAAAGTCCAGAATCGAAACAGTCTCCAGCAGGCCCGCTTCGTCCGCTCGCATAATGGCTTCGGACTTCAGGCCACGTTCAACCAGCTCCAGGCAAGTCTTCAGCAGCCCATTGACCTGCTGAATCGTCGTCGTGTATCGCTGAGCGAGGCGTTTGAGTTCCGATTCCGGAGGATCACCACGCAGCTCCAGCATGTCGCGAATGTCAGCGATGATTTCCTGAACTTCGTCTTTGCGAATTGAGGCCATCAGCGATTCTCCTCGACTGCAGCAGGCTCAGGGGCTGTTGCAGGCTCAGTAACTGCCGCAGGCCGGGTGATGGCAGCAGGCTCGGTGACCGTTGTTGCAATCACAATGTCTCCTCCGTCCCCGGCAAATGGACGGTACAAGCGATATTGAATCTGGCCTTGATTTCCGATTTCTTCACAGAGCGAGTTCGCTTTCTCTATGGTCATACCTGCCGCAGTCAGTTCTTCCTGTGCGGTCTGTAGTTCCGTTTCTTCGTCCTCCTTGTCCGTGATCTGAGCGTCCACTTGCTGGAGAGCCGCTCGCTGAGCGTTGCCTGCTCCATTGG
>CAIXQV010000043.1 GCA_903921605.1 uncultured Planctomycetaceae bacterium
GCAGGACGATCCTTCATCGCAGGACGATCCTTCATCGCAGGACGTCGATCAGGACCTCGTTCACTACTTCGAGCTCTCGTTTCCTGCTGCGAATTACGCCGTTCGGGAACTCTGGCGCGACTATCCTCACGTGGCGCTCGTTCCGGAGCCGCAGCCTTGATTTCAGCAGACTTAACGTCTGAAGCCGAAGGTCGCGGATCACGGAGGGATGGAATTGGCCCGGTTGGCTTTGGCGGTCTTGTGGAAACACTCTCCGCCGCCGGTGTCGCCGGTGCAGATCGCTCGGCCGGTGCGTCGGGACGTCGACGAGTATTCCGCGTTTGCCCCGTGCGATAGCCAAAGCTGCTGCCTTTGCGAGGCTGCGCGGCACCTGGCTTTTCGCCATGCTCGGCGAAGTAACGCAGCTCATGAATTTCAAACGGCTGCAGTTCGCGATGCCGTCCGGGAGCCAGACTTCCCAGCTGCAGTGGCCCGAACTCAATTCTCTCCAAAGCCAGTACCTTGTGCCCGACTCGCGCCATCAGACGGCGAATTTCGCGGTTCTTGCCTTCCTGAAGTTCCATCTCCAGAATCGAACTCTGGCCTTTGCGGCGATGAATATGCACGTTGCGAAACTTAAAGAAGCCTTCGGCAAAGTACATGCCTTCGCGAAGCTGCTTCAATGTTTCCGGATGTGGAATTCCCGCGACATGACAGCGGTAACGGCGGATCACTTCAAAACGTGGATGAGCCAAACGCTGAGCGAGGTCGCCGTCATTTGTGATCAGCAGCATCCCCTGAGTCATCTCGTCGAGCCGACCGACGGTAAACATTCGCTGTTCAGAAGTCGGTACCAGATCGACGGCTTTGGGGCGTCCCTGAGGATCGTGATTTGTACACAAAAAGCCTTTGGGCTTATTGACCAGAAAATAGCGTAACCGCGGCATCCGCAAACGCTCGGAATCCAGTCGCACATCCTGTTTCAGAGGATTTACAGAACGAGCCGGGTCGGTCACCACTTCGGAATCGACTGTCACTCGCCCCGTACGAATGTACTCTTCGCATTTGCGTCGGGAATCGACACCGGCCATGGCCAGAAACTTCTGCAGCCGCATGCGATCGCCGTCTTCGCCGGCCTCTTCCTCAATCTCAGGAGGCAAATCAGCAGAGATGCGACTGCCGCGTGATTCTGCAGCCTGGTCGGGACGTCGAGAATTTCGGGATGCACCACCGGAGCGTCCCGGACTTCGTTTTGCGGGGCGGGATTTGTCTGGACGATTGTTCGAAGAACCTGGACGTGGACGCGGGGGCATGGATCGAAACTTTCGGAATTTTCTCAACGATTTGACCACGGCAGTATAACAAAGCAAATCGAAGAGAGACCGGCAGATTCCGCTTTGGCCAGTCAGGATCTCCGGAAAGTCCGGATGATTCCCAGTTTCGCGGACCCCTACGACCCAAATCTTCGGACAAAACAGTTTTCGGAAGGTAGCGACCAGAACAACAAAAATTCAGGAAACCGAGATCCATCCAGACGATTCGATTGTTAGACTCAGGAGCAACTCTGCCTCGGGTTCGATACTAGAATCAGGCGACTTTTGCTGCCAACAGTTCGGCTGCAAGGCAATATTGTTCAGATTCAGACAAATCAGGTCTGCCGTATTTCCTGAGTTGGCGTCTGTCGTTGGAAACGCCCTTCCTGAGGATTCTTCGATGCTGCGTCCTGCGATCAACATTTGGTCAATTCTGATCCTGGCGATCCTGACGTCGGCAACAGCCAATGCTCAACCTGATCCCGCTTCGTCCAATGCTTTATCTCAGCTGACTGGAAACAACTCGAGTTCTTCGACTGGTTCCTCAAACTCAGATTCCAGTACAGGCTCTTCCGGAAACGCCAACGCGGGTGTTAACGAGTTCGCAATCAATACTGACAATGTTCAGAATGCAGCGACCGGTTTCGTCGGCAGCAACTCCACACAGGCTTTCGTGGGGGGAGCTCGTCAGGGGACCAATCAGCAGGCGACAAATCGCCAGTTCGGAGCGTTCCAGAATACTCAGAACACATCTAACACTCAGTCAAGCCAGTCGGGAACGCCCCGATCCATTCGAACCACGATGAGAATTGCCTTCGCAGCGCCGTCCGGGACATTTGCTCAGCAGACCGGCGCTCTGGCCTATTCGAATTCCGTCCAGCTAACTCAGTTTAGTTCGAACCGTCCCGAGCTATCCGGGATCAATGTGGAACTAACTGCTGATGGCGTCGCTGTGCTGACCGGAACATCGCCGAGCAACGACACCAGTCGGCTTGCTGCTAATCTCGTTCGGCTTCAACCCGGCGTTCGCAGAGTCAACAATCAGATCGCAGTCGCTCCGTAGATCTGTCTCAGCAGAAACTGAAACTGCCCTCCCGCGTTGAAAAAGCATCGCGGGCGTAGTTCTCTGTCAATCAAAGATTGATATATGCCACTGGAGTCTGTGCATGGATCTGAAAATTAAAGGCCACACGGCGCTGATCACCGGAGGGGCCAGTGGCATTGGCCGGGCCACCGCTGAGTTGTTTGCTGGCGAAGGATGTTCGATCCTCATTTGGGACCTGGCCGCGAACGTGGAGCAGGTCGCTGCTGAAATCAGTGCCACGCATGGTGTTGCAGCAACCTCAGCCCACGTGGACATTGTTGAGTTCAAGACGGTCCAGACGGCGTTCGAGAATTATCTGCAGAGTGGCCGTCAACTTGATCATGTCGTGCATTGTGCGGCGGCGGGTTCAGGAAAATTCGGTTTCCCCTTCACGAATCTGTCACCCAATGACTGGCCCAGAATTCTGGAGATCAACATTCTGGGCATGGTGAATGTGGCTCATGCCATTACGCCCCATTTCGTCGAAAGAACAGCCGGAACATTCGTGTTCCTGTCATCGGTCGCGGGCCAGATCGGTTCTCAGACCGACCCTCCCTACAGCGCCAGTAAGGCGGCCAATATTAACTTCGCGCAGTGCATGGCGAAGGATCTGGCGAAGCACGGAGTCCGTGTCAACACGGTTTGTCCCGGGATGGTGCAGACTCCTTTGAATCGCTCCGTGTGGAAAGCGTGGCACGACCAAACTCCCGTCGCAGAACGCATGGATTATGACACATGGGCGACGAAGAAAATCCAATCGATCGTCCCTATGGGTCAGTGGCAAACGCCAGAAGACATTGCTGACATGATCGCCTTCCTTTCTTCCGAAAGATCGCGACAAGTCACCGGACAAACGATCAACGTGGATGGCGGTTTCGTTATGCACTGGTAGTGCCGGTTTGACGCAGCACCAGTGCCCAGCCACGCGCAGGAAACTTCCCCTTAACCTTCCAGGGTTAAGCGACTTACGCACTCATCGATCAGTTCTTTGACTGAAATATTCTCTGCTTGGCCGTCGTAATTCAGCAGAACTCGATGCTGCAACACTTCATGGGCGAACGAGCGAATATCATCGAACGATACGTGAGCGCGGCCGTGACTTAATGCGCGAACTCGGCCCGCTCGAATCAAGGCCTGAGCCGCACGAGGACTCGCGCCCCAGCGGAGATACTTTTTGACTCGGTCCGGAGCAAACTCGGAATCCGGATGCGTCGCAAGGACCAGTCGACAGGCATAGTCACGCATCGGATCACTCACGACGACTCGATCAAGCACCGTGCGGAGATGCAGAATTCTTGGTCCGTCGATGACTTTGTCGACTTCAATCTTCTTCTTCAGAATCGTCCGTGTCACGACTTCGTTCAGTTCAGCACGGTTCAGGAATGGGACGACGACTTTAAACATAAAGCGGTCCAACTGAGCTTCCGGCAACGGAAATGTGCCTTCCTGCTCAATCGGGTTCTGTGTCGCGAGCACGAAGAACGGAGGATCGAGGCGATACGTATTGCCGCCGGTGGTGACGGTTCCTTCCTGCATCGTTTCCAACAACGCGGACTGCGTTTTTGGTGTCGCGCGGTTGATTTCGTCGGCGAGAAGAAGTTGAGTAAAGATCGGGCCCTGACGGAATTCGAAACGATACTTGCCAGCATCGTCCGTTGTCATAATGTTCGTGCCAATGACGTCCGCCGGCATCAGGTCCGGAGTAAACTGGATACGTTTGAAATCCAGTTTCAAAACCTGGGAGAGAGCTTTGACCAGTTCGGTTTTGCCCAGCCCCGGAACGCCTTCCAGTAGCACGTTGCCGCCACACAGCAAAGCCGTCAGTGTCGCTTCAACAACGCGTTGCTGCCCCACGATGACTTTCCCGACAGCATCACGGATTGCCTGAAACTCACTACGAAACTGATCGGCTTCAGCCTGAAGTTCAGCGGGACTCAGTTGTTCGGACATTGTTAGACTCGACTATGAGATAGGAATTGTTGATTGATGATTCAGATGAAATGAATGCAGGTCTCTGGAACCGATGCTCTATTTTTGATCGCCGCCCTGCTCACGGCGTTTCTTCATTGCGAGCAGTCTCGACGTGGTGCCGGCATCGTCCGACGGTGGTGACGCATCCGACTTCGGCGACGTTGTCCCGGTCGATCCTGATGATCCACTTGAGGAAGGTGTCGAGGAAGAAGGAGTCTGTCGAGTTGCCATCGGGCGGCTGATCGTGGATTCCGGTCTTGGCCGCGCGGCTTCGGAGTCGCGCTGATTATTCAATGACGTGCGAACTTCTCCGGTCCGTTGCAGCAACGCGCCGATAGTGGCTGTCGATTCTCGTTTCTCTTTCCGGAACAATCGGCGAATCCAACTGAGGTCCATCTGAACTCTACGAATCGCCACATCCAGCGGCAGCAAACATGCAAGCCCCATCAGAAACCAATCAAAGATTGGTCGACTGCTGCGTTTGGGTTTACGGTTACCGTAAATCGTCTTTGCCAGATCTTCGTAAGATTGCTCGGTCTCCAGTTCCGAACCGCCCGTCTTTTCGGCGATATCCCGCAGCACAATCGGATTCGCACGGAACCGCAGATACTCAGGCGAGTACGACACGATAAAGCCGGCATACGCGGTTTCGTTGCGAGTTCCGTCGGTTGCTCCCAGCATCACTTGATAACGTCCCTCCCCTTTCAGAGGCATACTTGTCTGATAGCGGCGTGGAGCAATCTGGCGGACCTGCTGTGACTGTTCAAAACCATTCGGCCCGGACACAGACACGGTCACATCCAGCAATGTTTCGTCAGGATGGAAATCTTCAACGACCACCACGCCTTCATTGCCATTAACGTACGTGTAAACTCGCAAAAACTGTTCGCGCCGCGCGCGGCCGATGCGAGTAATCATCTGGTTGACCAGCTTTTGATACTGGTCCCAACCAACCCAGTCTTTGCCCCAGCGTTCGGTCAGATCCGAAGTGAATGCCGCCGTGACGCCCAGCCCGTAACGCCAGACGGCAAGAATCGGATCAGCCTCGGTTTCGCCCGCTTTTAATTCACTCTCTGTCGGAGGAGCCGCGAGCACAACAGTCGCCCGGGGATCATCACGAGGCGTCGTTAAAACATAACCATGCAGCTGTGGTGAATCGGAAATCTCCTTAAGCATCGGATCGACGTTCGTCAGAACCGGGACGAAATCACGAACCTGCAACTGACTGCGTCGCAGAGTCTTCGCTTCTTTGATGAAGATCGATGGCAACTGATTGGGATCATTGGGATAATAAAAACGCCCGTTCGTCGCTTTGGCGATCTCTTCGAGGATCGTGACATCCCCGTTATGAGGAAACACGGCCACCGTCGACACCGAAACCTGCGCCTCCTGGAAAGCTTTCACCAACGCAGGCGGTGGCGGTGAAGCGTCGCCATCGGAAATAATAATCATATGGCGGCTGGAGGCATCAGAGTCTTTGAGCGCCTTGAGGCCCATCTCCATCGTCGTCGCGAAGGTACCCATATCGCCGATTGTGGCATTGTTAATCAGCGGAACCAGCTCGGCATACTTCGACGCCGGCGTGAGTTCGAAAATCCATTCATCACCGTTCATCGTCTGAGCCATCGCTCCGACAAGATCTTCTGAATTCAGAACCTGAATCGCTTTCTTGGTGATACGCTTGGCCCAACTGTTGCCCTGAGGAAACTCACAGGTATGCAGAATGATGGCCAACGCACCTTTGGGCAGAATCTTCTTGTTGCTGATCTCCATGGAGATCGGCAGTGCGTCCGCGATCACTGATCCCTGCCAGCCACCGGGGCCGAAACTGTTGGGCCCGCCGACCATCATAAACCCGATGCCCAGATTGCGAATTGCATCGTGCATCGCCTGCATTTGATTCGACAGCAATGAGTCGGCTGCCACATCCGCGAAAATCACGGCGTCGTAAGGCATCAATGACAGCGGATCCAGCGGAAATTCCAGAGCACTCAATACATCAACCTGACGTTCGCCCTGTCGCAAGGCCGTTTCCATCGGCTTCCACTCGGCCGGATTGCTCTGAGGATCCATGACCAACAGAACTCGACCGGGACCATCCAGATACAGATAGTTACGAACGGAATTGTTCTCGCTGCGACTATCCTGATCGGGCGATACTTCAATTCGCGCGGCGTACTCGTAGTAGCCGGGCTGATCGACTTTGATAGGAATCGAGTAACGACTCTTGCCCGCTTCGAATTCGACTTCCTGGCGAGCAATCGTATTTTCGCCTTCCATCAGCACCAGAGTTCCCTTGCCCTTGGCCAACGACGTCAGCACCACCGACGCTTCGTAGGTTTCCCCGAGCTTCACGAAGCGCGGAAGGTCCAGCCGTTCCAGCAGGACTTCGTGTTTGTAGTCGTACTCAATCGGAACAACGTCAACCTGGACATTCCGAGCCTGCAAGTCATCCACGATATCTTTCAACTTGCCGACGGTTTCGGTGCCGTCGCTGACCAGTACGATGCGCCCCAGATGCTCCTCCGGCAACATCGCCGCACTGAGAGCCAGCGACTGTTCGAGATTTGTTGCGTCCTGGCTGACCTGTGAGTTGATATACTTTTCGAACGGGAATGTTTCCCGCGGCGGATATTCGACGGCCGCCGTTCGCCCGAACACGACCATCCCCGCCTGATCGGTCATCGGCTTTTGAGCAGCCGTGCCTGCAACCAGATCAAACGCCTGATTGCGGGCTTCGTTGACGGAATCCGACATGTCGATGTTATAAACAACGGCGACAACGTCGCTACTCCGGACAGCCCGCGGTTCCGCCAGCACGATGATCAGCAATCCGCAAATCATCAGCCTGATGAAAGCTGCCCATGCACCGCGTTTTTCCGGCAGTCCGGCATGTCCGGCCGCCTGCATCCACCACAACCAAGGAGTAAAGATCAGCAGCGTGAACGCCCAGGGCTTCAGGAATTCCAATTCGCGTACAAGCTCAAACTGCGGCTTGGAAATTCTGAAGAGTCCCAGATCCCAGGTGCGTCGTGACAATGTAACAATAAACGTCGGCAGGATCGAAAACACAACCAGCGCAAAGAGTACGGCGAATACGAGCAGCGGAATCGCAGCAGTCCAGCGAACTGGTCGATGTGGCGGAGGCACGATCCTTCGAATTGTCTTCTTGAGCCAGTTCATGGAGTCAATTCCACCAATCGATGATTTCCGGTATCAGCGATCAACACACGTCCGTCGCTCAGCACAGTCAGGTCCCACGGCTGATAAAACTCATCCATGCCACGGCCGGGTTTTCCAAATCGACCAACCACCGTCCCGTCAGGTTCAAGAACCGTCAGCCGAGCAGTTTTGTTTTCGATGACGTAGATTAAGTTGTCGGAGGTTACTCGTAAGTCATAGGGATATGCCAGCGGAGACGTGGTTTCCGGCAAACTGATCACTCGCAAAAACTTGCCTTCGTCGCCGAAGACCTGAATTCGATTATTGAATGCGTCCACCACGAAGACTTCACCATTCTGCCAGGCCATCCCGCTGGGCCTTTGGAACTGGCCTTCGCCGGTTCCGTGAGAACCAAACTCCGTTACGAATTCACCCTGCGGCGTAAACTTCTGAATGCGTTGTTTGTCACCATACTCGCCCACATAGATGAACCCTTTGGGATCCTGAGCAATTGAAACCGGGAATACGAATTGCCCTTGCTCCGTTCCCTGAGTCCCAAACATGTGGCTGACCGTGCCGTCAGGATTGAAGATCACGACGCGATGATAGTGAGTATCCGCGACGCCAATTTTCCCGTCGAGAAGTTCCCAGATTCCCTCAGGCTTGCCAGCGGCAAAGTCTGGCATCTCCCACTGCTGAGTGATCTTGCCGTGCTTGTCATACACGAGCACCCGTCCGGCATCATCAAGGACGAACACGTTATCATCGGCGTCTGAATAGAGTCCTCGCGGTGCCGGCAAGAATCGCCCCGACGACGGAATCTTCCACGAGTCAAATTTCGAAACGTAGAACTCCGGATCATTTCCGCCGTCAACACAGCCGGACAGCATCAGCAGAATGATCGACAACAAGCCACGAAGACGCGACATCGGAAGATGATTCCGGTGCGATCGCTGGCTTGTTTGTTGAGACATGGGAAAGGTCACTCGAAGCTCGGATCTTTTAGGCAGGTCTTTTGATTGTTGAATTCGATTGATCAGCCGCCGGGCGTTAGCCCCCGGTTCCTAAGCTTTTGCATTTTTGAACAGGGGAAACCGGACGCTAACGCGTTCCGGCTAATTTTATTACCAGACACCCACCGGGCGGCTTTCGCCGTTACGGGTTAAATAACTGGCAACTCACCGCAACACCAAGGATACTCGAACACCTTCCTGCAAGGGAACCGCCGGGCGTTGGTGTTTGATGATTCGCGAGGACCCGGAGGTAACACTGCGAATCAGGGATTCTGAATAAGGTCCGTCGAACAGACACTTCATGTATTCGGCTTCTCCGGTTCCATTTGCCGCGACACTCAGGCGTTCTGGTCGAATCGCCATTTCGGTGGGCCGATCCACGTGGATGCCAAAGTCTTGAATCTCCGCAGAAGTGAACCAATTCACTGGTCCCAAAAATTCCGCCAGAAACGCACTGGCGGGTGACTCGTAAAGTTCTCGTGTCGGTCCCTGAAAAACAACGGCTCCTTCATGCAGACAAATCACCGAATCGGATCGCCGCAAAACGGTTTCCGGCTCGTGCGACGAAAACACTATTGAGGAAGAGGATCGTTCGATCAGACTAGCCACCACTTCCCAGTAACGCGGCTTTCGGCCCGGATCCACGTGACTGAGCGGTTCGTCCATCAACAGCATTTCAGCGTTTGACACTAAAGCTCGAGCCAATGACAAACGAGATCTCTCCCCCTGTGACAGTTCATCCGGAAACGCTGCTTTTCGATGGTCCAGATCCAGGGAGGACAGAATTTCGTCTGCCAATTCTTTCGATTTGTTAACACTGTGCAGATGTTGTTCGGCGGACAGATGGGGCCATAAACCGCCATTCTGAGGCACCCAGAAGAGCGGTACTCGGCCCGCAGTTGGCCCCAGCGGTCCTCGCAGAGTCGACGCGGATGCAGATTCCGGCAAAGTCGACGCGGTGTTTCCAATCGTCCCGCTGTCAGGGGTTTCGAACCCGGCGAGGAGATTCAGCAACGACGTTTTGCCGGCTCCCGAGTACCCAATCACGGCGGTTCTGCGGTCGGAAATCGTCAACGACACGTCGTTCAGTCGAGGCCGATCGGTTCCGAGGACAGTAACGTGATTGACGGTGAACATAAGACTCAGCAATTTTCAAAGCGGGGCACGAGTGACTTCCATCGGTCGATCCGCATAGGATAACTACTCCCCCGGACAGATTGCGTCACTTTGGGCCTTAAAAAAGGGACCGATCCGCAGGATGTCGACTCCCACCAGTTTTTGTAGCCCACCGATGTGATTACTGCATATTGGTGGGCCGACGTTCGTGATGCTCACTTGTCCCAGCCTACGATTACCCTCAATTCACAATCTCTTCACATAAGACACTCCCCATGAAACGCGTCGGCATCATTGCTCTGCTTCATGAAAGCAACACATTTCTCGACGAGCCCACAACGCTGGATCATTTTCGCTCGAACCTGCTGACCACCGGCCAGGGAGTGATCGATGCGTTTCAAGGCAGTCAGCATGAAGTCGGCGGATTCATCGAAGCGATGTCGAATCAGCCAGAAATTGAACTGGTCGGAATCTTCGGCGCGCGAGCGATGCCGTATGGAGCCATCACGACAGAATGCTGGCAAACGCTGATCGAACAACTGGAGAACGCTCTCCGGAACTCATTGCCTCTGGACGGTCTGCTGGTCGCTCCGCATGGCGCCACCGTCGCGGTGCCGGCGCCTGATGCGGATGGAGATTGGCTGCAGCGAGTTCGTCAAATCGTCGGGCCGGACATGCCGATCATTGGAACGCTTGATCTGCATGCGAACGTTTCGCCACTGATGGCTCAGCAATGCAACGCTCTGTTTGGTTATCGCACGAATCCCCATCTGGACCAGAAGGCTCAGGGGCTGGCCGCCGGACGAACCATGCTGCGAACATTAGCCGGGGAGATTTCCCCCAAGCTGGCGCTGGCTCAACTGCCTTTGTGCGTGAATATTGAACGACAAGCGACGCAGGAGGAACATGGTCAGCGATTCTGGGCCGAAGCCGATCGACTGCAAAAACAGCCTGGGATGATCAATGCCTGTGGGCTCTATGGATTTCCTTATTCGGACGTCGAAGAAATGGGCGGCACGGTACTGGCTGTCTCTGAACACAGTCAGGAGCTTGCAGAATCGGCAGCGAAACAACTGGCCGACTTCTGGTGGGCGATGAAGGATGAATTCACCGGCCAGCTGATTTCTGTCGAAGACGCCATCGCAATGGCCAATGAAGTGCGAGCATCCGATAAGACTCGTCCTGTGGGACTGCTCGAGATGGGTGACAACGTCGGCGGAGGAAGTCCGGGCGATGGCACCTGGATTACTCACGGATGGCTAAAGCACGGCCACGGTAAAGTGCTTACGGTCATTGCCGATCCGGACGTTGTCAGCACTGCAACCAAGAGCGGTGTTGGTACGACGTTATCGCTCAGCGTCGGAGGCAAAATCGATCCGGCTCGCCATGGCGCGCCGCTGGTGGATCGCTTCAAAGTGAAGAGCCTGAGCGAAGGAGTCTTCTCGGAACCGGAAACGCGCCACGGCGGCTATTCGAAGTTTAATCAGGGCCCGACAGCGGTTCTGGAAAGTGATTCCGGCGTTGCGGTGATTGCGACAACTCTGCGAGTGGCCCCGATGAGCCTGCATCAGGTCCTTTCGCAGGGACTGAACCCGGCTGACTTTGCGGCCATCGTGATTAAAGGCGTGCATGCACCGGTCGCGGCGTATGCACCGGTTTGCAGTCGGCTGATTCGAGTCAACACTGACGGAGCCACCACCGCCGACGTCCACCGCTTGGCATTCTCACATCGACGTCGGCCAATGGAACCATTTGAATCTGTCGGGGCATAGATTCAAGCTCAATATTCAATGCTTGCATACGGCCTGCGTCCTTGCAAAAGGGAGCGGCTGGATATTTGTTAACCGTCGTTGCTTACACCTCAGTCTGGCTGTCACGAGTTTTTCGATTGTGACGATTGAGCTGGCGTGTTCCCGAAATCCCTCACGGTTTCTTACGCTGCCCAGCCAGTTGTCGGGCTACGTTTTTTCGTGGCGAAGCTTCAACGGAGATCAGAATCCGTGAATTCCGAGCCGCGTACAGCGTGAACTGCAAACAACTCTGCCTGCTGCTTATTCCGGACTGACTCTTATGACAGCCCTCGGCGTCGCTACTCCTCCGACGAAAATAACTCGCCCCGCGAGCGACCACTTCGATCAAACCACACCCGGCGAAAAAGTTCTGGTCAGCTCAGCGTGGAAGTTCACGATCGTTGCCGTTGCGATCGTTTCTAATGCGGCCCTGTTGATTGCGCAACAGGCCGCCTTTCGTCTGCTGGCCCCGGTGATTGGTTCCTCAGTCGAAACATGGTCCGCCATCATCGGTGTCTTTCTGCTGGGCATTGCAATCGGCAATCATTATGCAGGCAAACTGGCCGATCGTTTTTCGGCCGTGACGCTGATCTCAGGCAGTCTTGCCGCGGGGGCGATCTCAATGCTGCTGATGCCGGTGATCGCCGACAATCTGGCCAGCTCGGTTGCCTTCGCACAACTTTCCCTCTCGGTACAGATCTTCACAGGAGCATTCTTCGTATGTCTTCTGCCGGGGATCGTGCTCAGTCTCGTCACACCGCCATCAATTCGTAGCATTGTGAATGATCCACGCGAAATCGGCTCGGTGGCCGGACGAATCTTTGCGTGGGGTACGTTTGGCAGTCTCGCCGGAAATTATCTCGCCGGTTTCGTGCTGCTCGCCATCTTCGGCGTCCGCGTGATTACGTCGATGACCGCAGCGGGTCTGGTCGTTCTTGCAGTCGCCACGTTCTTTGGCGGTCGTCGACAAGCGATTGGCGGGAGGCAAGACCAGAAACTTGCTCGTGGAATTGCGAACACACATGAGGATCGATCGACGGCTGATATCGATCGTCAATGGTATCGCAAAGCCTTGTTGATTGTATTCGCGTGCAGCTTTGTGACTGGCGCTGTGGAAGGCGCGGCGTTTCGAATTCTGGCTCCACTGGTTGGCGTTTCGATGTTTCTGTCCGCGGGCGTTGTTGGAGTCATTCTCGCCGGGATGTCGTTCGGCAACGCTTTTGGCGGGCATCTTGCAACACGATTTGGAACGCTTCAGGTTCTGCGGAAGTCACTCATTGCCTGTGCTGTGGCGACTCTGGCTGTAGCTCCTCTCTGGAAGTTTGTGGTCAGCAGCGGCATCTTCAAGCAGATGTCTTTGATTCCGCAGATTCTGGCCTGGTCATTCACACTGTTTCTATTGCCGGCGATCGCGTTCGGCACGATAACGCCGCAGGTGATTCGGCTGTCGGTCCGCAGTGTGAAGAACTCCGGGAAAATCTCGGGCCAACTTTATGCATGGTCGACGGTTGGCTGCATCGTGGGAATTCTGGCCGCAGCCTGGTTCTCCATTGAAACGTTTGGCGCTATTCGAACGAGCATCCTCTGTGGCATGATCCCCGTCGCACTGGCATTGCTGACAGGGTATGGGACGCCCAAAGCAACTGACGACGTTTCTCAAACCTCCGCCGCGAAGTCTGATCAGCGAACGATTCCTGTGGCCCTTCTGGTGGCGGCGGTTGCTCTGCTGCTTGTCTGTAAATCACCCTACGATCGCGAAAGCCGCTACTTCAGTCTGGAAGTCGATGCTGATGTGCTTGACGGACGTGATGTCAAGGTGCTGGTTCTGGATCGACTCGTTCATTCCGCCATTGATCTGGATGACCCATCGTTTCTGCATTACCCGCATGAACGGATTCAGGGCGACTTCACCCGCGCTGCTGCAAAGGATGCTCGAGCCGC
>CAIXQV010000044.1 GCA_903921605.1 uncultured Planctomycetaceae bacterium
TCAGGCTGAGGTGGTTTGGTCGAGAACTTCCGGCCGGTGATCTTTTCGTAGATCTTCCAGAGTCGGACACTCTTCCCAGCCCCGCTGGTCTGTTGTCCCGCCAGGAAGAAAGGCTTTGCGAAGGCGGCGGCCATGCGGTCTCTGTTGCCGCAGACGAAGAGTTCGTGTTCCTTCCTAGTCGCATTGCGTGGTCCCCATCCGCAGAGATCGTCGATATTCGGCATTGGATCTGGCATAGGTCACCGGCAGCGAAGGAGAAAGAGAATCAGAATCAGCAACGCCAGCAAAACGGCCCGAGCAATCTCAATAGACTTCCACCGTTTTCTGGGTTTTCTCATCAGCCGACTTACCTGACCTGGCTTGAGGCTTTGAGGCATCCGAGGGACAGGGCCCGGAAACCCTGGGAGATTTCCGCGCGATTGCTTTGCGGGTTCGAGGTTGGTGGCAGCCACTTTCTGGCCACGTTCGCCATGCCTTCGATCCTGGAAGTCACGAACTCTGCATGAGCCGCCTGAGCCGCACGTACGATCGTGTTTGCATCCTGAGGCGACTGATCCAGGGCATCGGAAGTTGCCTGATACATGGCGGCATACTTCCGGAGCGCGTCACGATCCGAGGCTTTGGCGAAGGCGAGGATGTCTCGACTGATCGCCTCCACCCTGGGATCGAAGACGGAGGACTGGTCGTCCGGAGTCGAGTGGTCATCAGGGATCGAATTCTGATTCTGGACGCAGCCAGTCATCGAAACGACCATCACCAGAAACAAAAAACGATTCATCAGTTTTCGGCCTTTTTCTGTGAGAACAGGACACCACCGTCCCCGGCCTGAACGGATAGGCCCGCGACACCCGTGATTCCGCTGCAGACTCTTGTTGACCTGGTGAGCAGTTCATCAATGAGCACCTGGGCTTCGTGGTCATCCTTCAGGATCTGGCGGAAGAACAAAGCACACTCACTCGCTCGTTGTGTTGCTGCGGCCGATTCATTTGTGGAAGGCTTCAGGGAGCGGAATCGCTCCCAGCCACTCCTGAGAGAATTTGCCAGCGATGCGGGAACTAACCGGGGCAGATAGAACCCGAGCAGAGACAGCAGCAGCGTGGCCGTCTGTCCGTTGACAGCCACTCCGCCAGCCCCCACCGCTGCTCCCGGTTGCAGGTATCCCATCGCCCATGAAGCGATGGCCGCCAGAATCGCCCCGATCAGCCCCGTAATCCACGACATCTTGAATCTCCACCTAATCGAACGAGTTAAAACGTTTTTTATTCATAACCACTACGAAACAGGCGTCAGGACGAGGTAACGATCAATTTGGGCGGTCTCCCGGACGATGGCGAGCACTCGTTTGATCAATTCAGCCCGGAGTGATTCGGGAACCCACGGCATGTTGGCCCGTCTGGCGAGGGACCTGGACACAGAGTCCATGATGTCATCGACTTCGTGAGCATCGAGCCCGTCAGCGGCCGTGACGACGAACGTCCAGATGAACGGTGGCAGGTGATCGTACACCAGCCCGACCGCCCGGCCGACGCCTTCAGCCTCCAGAGCATCATTGACACCCGGCAGCTGCAGGTTGGCACAGATGGCGGCAATTACTTGAGCTTTCGTGGACATATTCGCTTCCCGTGAATTATTTGTAAGACAACAATAACCGATACGGATTAAACGTTACTTTTTTCCTCCACGCTTAGCAAGGCGATCCTTCTGTTTTCGAGCGGACGGAGCCAGATCTGTTTCGGTAATCGACTCTTTGCTGTCGGGTTCAAACAGGGCGTCCAGCTTGCCGGTAAGGATGCGTTCCTGCATTTCATCGAGTTCCTCGAGACTCATAGTGTCGATACGACGAGAGAGTTCCGCCACCATTTTTTTCTGGTGCTGCTCGGCCTCGTTCTCAGTCGCACTGATGTTGAACAGGTTGTTGGCCATCTCTATGGCCTTGAGCGTGTCACCGTGTTTGGCCGTCTTGTCTTTGAGCACAGAGACCAGACTTCGCTGGGCGAGATCCTGCAGCTGGTAGCGAGCGAAACCGACCGTGGTCTGTTGTTCCGACTGAACGCGTTCGATCATGAGATCGGCATAGCGTTTACTGACCGAATATTTTTTTGAGATCGCTCCGGTGATTTCCCGAGGTGGCATGGGAATCAGCATCGCCAGCCGAATATCCTCGAGAATCTGTTGTTTTACCTGTACAGGAATACTCTTACGACTATCCGGAGCAGTCTTCGTGAGTTGATCAACTTCGTCCTGAACAGCAGCGTCCTCCAGTTCATCTGCTACAGCATCGAGTCGATCGACAGCCAATGTCTGATCGACTTTCGGTCTTTTCCATTTGATCCCTGTTGTTCCCTTCGGTCTTCCCCTGCCCCTTTTCTTTGGTGGCTGAGGTTCCGGGGGTGTTGTTTGTTCATCAGGCACGATCGGATCCTCAGTCAGAACGGAGTTGCGTCAAATTGACTGGAAACGATGTTAGCTGATGAGCGGTTGGCAGTTCAGGGGCGGTTTGGGAATTATTCGCTTGAATGGAGCGGAATTATTTCGGTTTTGTTGCCGCAGGACCTTTTCTCCGCTTCCAGCGATCGTATGCCTTCCGTTCTGCAGTGCCGGTTTTAGGCTTGTCAGATTCATGAATGTACGCATACCTGCACAGCTCCCCATAGCAAAACCTGCTCACAGCGCGGCACTCAATTTGTCCGTGAAGCCAATGTCTTACTATATCCGGGCAAGGGCCGTGTTTTTCTTCCAGTGGAGTGATCCATTCTTTGGCCTCAGACATCATGCGAGTGTACTCTGATTCGAGTTTTTGTTTCATTCTGGATTGAGTCAGCGCATCCAGGAAAGTTTCCATTTGCTTCACGATTGCCAGCAGGCAGGCATCAGAGATCCCGACAGGAGCGTGTCTGAATTGATCATATGCAGCTTCTCTGGACGCGAATTCTTTTCCAAACCCGAAATTGGCGAGTCTGGTGACGATATCAGCAAACGATTCATGAGCCACTTTCATCCCCCTGCTAAATTATGCTGGTACGGTGAAGCCGCAGATTGAGCCCTTTGGAACCACGTTCCTTAAGTGAAGTCGGTTTCAGGATTCCATGGAATAGCATCACAGCAGATGGCTTTGGTTTCCCTGTGTCCGACCGCCCGAGCCCTCTCAGCCGAGGCGGCCCGGACGTAGACAGCGGTTTGAAACCTTCTGCGGTTCCCGTCTCGGTAGCAGGCCACGTACCAGATGTTTCCGGTTGCGGCGAGGAGTTCGGTTCGTGTCATCCCTTCACCTCGTCCACGATGATTGAGCCGAACCCCTGGCAGGCATCACACTCCGTGGAAATCTGTTCGGTGAATGTCCGCTGCCACTTTGTGCCAGAGTCCACACTGTGCTTGGCCTGTTCGGTCACGCGGCCGGATCCTCCGCAAACCTCGCACTCAACTCGTTCGTAGTCCTGCTCTTCCAGGTGTTCATCCACCAGGCGTTTGACTTCCGCCTCCGTGGCAGCGTTGAACAGGTGACCGTTTGAACGCCACATTCCGTCTTCAAAGGACGCATCGTAGCCCTCAGAGACAGCATCCCATCCCGTGTAACTGCCCGGCAAA
>CAIXQV010000045.1 GCA_903921605.1 uncultured Planctomycetaceae bacterium
GAAGTCTGTTCGCAGTGATGGCCACTGCTGGCCTGCAGCAACCAGCTGATTCTCAGTGGTCACACCTGCTGCAAGTTTTGAAAGGGAAATTGGACCGAACGGAAGATCCATACGTCCAATACCAGCATCCAGACTCTGATCCTGAACGCCGATGTTGTAGAAGCCGTCGTCGTACAGCCCTTCAGAGGTGTTCGCGAGAGTCATCGCTTCAACGGGATTACCGACGCTGCTCCATGTGCCGGACGCAAACATTGGTCCGCCATGACATGTTTTGCAGCTAAGGCCGCCACTCATGAACCGGTTGAAACCCTCCTGCTCATCAAAGGTCAGTTGTGTTTCGTCACCTCGCACAAACTTGTCAAAACGACTCTCATCGGAAATCAATGTTCTTTCGTACGCCTGGATTGCGATTCCAAAGAACAAAGCAAAGTTTGCTTCCATCTGAGTATCGCCGGCAACCTCGCCTGCTTCGTAGTTCCAGAATCGTGGCTGAAACGCTTTTCTAATGAGTTCCGCATAGGAGACACTCAGTCCCTTGCCATCGGTGGCAACGAGGTCAGCCAGAACACTGTCACTCTGGTGGACAGTCTGGAGTCCCAGTGGCCGAACACTGCTATCAAGCAGTTTCTTTCCGATGTCAGGAAAACTTCGAGCCCCGTCCGGGCCATGCGACATCTCCACGCTGCTGCCGGCAGGGCCCACAGCCTGTGATGCCAGCGCTGAATAATCGACCAAAAAGTTCGTGTTCCGTGTTACGACACCATCTGCGTTTTCCCATACACCGGCATTCGGATCCTGACTGCCGAAGATGTTCTCGCCGTTAAAGAAACGATTGGCGCGGCCGTCCCAGAACTGCCTGACGAAAAACGCCGCGTTGATCACCGACGGTGTGTTTCGCCCCGTAACTTGTCGAGTACGAGATTCGACGGAACCATCCAAAGTAAATTTCGTTTTCAATTCCTCAGATGTTGGTGCTTCACCGACATCCGCACCCGGAGGATTGACATGGAGATAGCGTTGCTGAACAACACCCTGAGAACCCAGAACGTCTTCCAGACGTCCGTCTGCGTTCTTCATGAAGTCCGCCAGAGTGACATCCTGGTTGCCGCCGCTGGCCAACTGATTACGAGTTCGCCAGTCCCCGCCACCAAAATTGTGACAAGTTGCACAAGCGGTCTTGTTATCTGAACCAACCTGTAGATCCCAGAACAACGCCTTTCCCAACTGGATGGCCGCTGTTTGATCCTGAATCACGAGATCATTCAAGGTCCCCAGCTTTCGGAAGGATCGATCAAGCACTGCAGGTTCAGGCAACGAGCTCTTATCGAGTGCAAACTCCTTGAGTGCATCAAGGTCTAACTGCCCGAAGGCCCCTTTCATAAAACCTTCGGGATGAGCCGCAGATTTCACGACCACTTCCAGATTCTTTTTCTTCAGGGCATCAAGGAACCTCTCGGTTGCGTTCTGCCCCGTCACAGCACCCGCCCATTCAGGCGAAGCCTCTGCCAACTCGTTTTCCGCCGGCACAAATGGTGGCGCCGTTTCTGTGATCGCCGTCAGACTATTGCCGTTTAGTGTCGCATAAACATCACCTGTCACTGTGTCACGAATCTCGACAGCAGAGACCTGGTTTGCCTCGAGGAGCCCGGCAATCAGGATCTCGGCATCAAAAGAAGCCCCTGTTACGAGCAACTCTGCAGATCCCGAAATAATCACTCCATTCGCGTCTCGGATGTCCAAGCCCTCAGTGAGTCGCAGGCTGGCTGAAGTTTCAAACTCCACTTCACCATTCTCGTTCTCATCGAGTTCCTGTTCCGCTTCTGTGGGCGGTCCGCTCGGATTAATCCCCGAACGGAGTGCGTTGGATTCCTGCAAGTGCCGCTTCGCCAGCGACTGTTTTTCCTTATCCTGACGCTTGTGAATTTCCGTCATCTGTCGATGCAGGCCTTCAATCGCCTGATGATTGACCGGCGATGTTGCGGCTTTTGACTGAATCGTCCTGTTCAGACTTTCGCGTTGAGCCTCATGCTGTTTCAGAAGTTGCTCCAACTCCTGCTGATGTCGTATCAGCGTCTGCTCCAATACCTGCTGGGGACCAACGCCCTGCTGGTGCCTCCAACCATCAGTGCTGAAGAGACAGACGCTGACAGGAACATCGCTGCCAGACCGCTTCTCGTAAAATACTTTGACGACTTCATGACCTCTTCCTGTAGTCGGAATAATTATTTCTTTAGCGAAACTCAACGGAATCAATTATTCTTTCCCAGTTTGCCTGTCCGACAAAAATCTTTCTTGAAGCCTCAATTCTTCCGCGCGTCAACTCCACGAACTGGACGAAGTGAAATCTTCGGACTCGTCATGCCCCGTTTTCCCTATTTCGTGGCAGGTTTTTCCACTCCCCGCATTGCGATTGCGAGATTCCGGAATGGAGATTTGCCAGCAGCTGGAAGTCAGGTGGGGGATAAATCGTACGGATTATTCAGCTTGGACAGGCCGTTTGCCGTTTCTCCGTCCCAGCTCGTATTCAGAAGAGCTCTCAGGTCACCGTCGCCAACCGATCTTGCGAGCGACTTCAGCTGCCTTTGCTTTGCGGGCTTTCGCGTAGTGTTCACTCATGTTGGCTCTCGCATGCCCGAGGACGGCTTGAGTGTGTTCCAGCCCGAATTCCTTCCGCACGGCATCTGCGTTCGTGTGTCGCAACTGGTGCGATACCCAGCGTTCGATAACGGCCTTGTCGTGGGGCTCAGTTCGTCCAGCCAGGAGGGGAGCAACACATTTCAGCTGATCGAGAACCGAAGAATCAATCAGTTCGTTCGCGCTCGCATGTTTGAAGATTCGTCGAACCCTGCTCATGCCAGCATTGATGGTTCCACGGCACCAGCCAGATTCGACCATTTTCGCCCGAACGGCTTTGAGTGCCTACGGTCCGAAGTCTTTGGCGGGGAGCAGTCCGTAAAGCTCATTCAGGGGCTTAATGACTGAACGAACGATATGAACTTCGCTGGTCTGCTCGCCATTCTTGAGATAATGCGATTCAGCATGCCGCAGGAAGACAATGCAGAGTTCACCAAGCGACGGCCCGGGATCTTGCTCAGATTCATTTCGTGGAAGTCTTCCACGTTTGGTGGGGGCAATCGGATCAATCGGGATGCCTCCGGCGAACTTGGCGATCAACTCACCATAAGCAATTCGGGAGGATTCTGAGCCATACGAGCCAAGAAGATAATCGCGTCCGCCAATTCGAACGGGGGCTTGTCCACTTTGCTTGTGGAGCAGATACGACGGAAAAACATTCGCTTTTCGTGCCATGTGCGGAACTCCTGAATCATTTCGTGGAAGTTCTTCCACGATTGAAACAGGTATTTCACCGCACTGACGAACGTCGTCAGGTACCGTTGGTCACGATTCGGGTACAAAAAAAACCGCTGAAAACGTGTTGTTTTCAACGGTCTACGGAAAGTGGAGGATAACGGGGTCGAACCGATGACCTCTTGCATGCCATCCACTTAAGATCTTTCGCGAGTTGGTCGCGAAACGATAGAAAAGCACAGTGTTTCATCGTCTCAGACTGTGCTTTCACTTGCAATAGAATGCAGCCACTTGCACAAAGATTTGTGTCAAAGTGTGTAGTGATGGTGTAGTCATCTCGGGCGTGATCGCGGGGCGGCGCTGAGCGCGAGCAGGGCACACTTACTTTCCTCCCGATTGTGGCGCGGGACACTGATGATGTGACTGCTTAGGCCCGTGTCGATCAATCCGCGGATCTCTCGGAATACGTGTTGAGAGGCAGAGGATCAAAGCCATGATGTGGTCTGAAAGGTAGAAGGGTTCGATCTCATCACGAAGATTTTTCGCTGCAATGTGCCCTTTTGGGCGTGTGACTTGTTTGGAAAAAAATAGTAAAAATATTCGTGTCGCTGTGAGCATTCCGATTCGAAGGCTACCCTGAAGCGTTAGGTGGACTAAGTCGCCTACGAGTTTGAGGCTAAAGACTTACACTTCCGGCCTATTCATGTGGGGCAATTCAATGACACTATCTGCAATATTCGTTTTTGCCTTCTCCCTAGTTATCGGGGGCGACAAACCACAGTCACGGGTTGCAGTCAACGCTCAGTGGGCTTACGAAGATTCGATCAGGTTCGCAGATGAAGACCTGCGTGAATCTCCAACGATGGCTGTTATCCCCTGCATGTTGCAGGCTGAGGAACCAGTTGCAACTGCAGTTGACCAAGCTCGGGAGGCGTACGAGCAGAGCCTTCGTGACACAGACGCAGAGCGACTTAAGACTGTGAAGGACGCGCACAGTGTTTATGTCAAGCAACTTCAGACCGCCAAGGACGTCTATCTCAAGGAGCTGCGTGGGGACTTGGATGAAGCCTTGGAATCCAAAGATTTGAAATTAGCGAATGATATTGATGCCACAATCAAATCGATAACTGAAAGTTCGGTGCCGCCGGACTCCAAGTCACCGCTTACTGTTGCCGCAAAGGATGCATACTCGTCAGCGACGAAAGAAGCGGCCCTGAAACAACGTCAGCGTGACGAGGCGGCACGGACAGTATTTGAGGACCGACTGAAGGGCTTGATCGATGCGGCAATGGTGTCAAAGGATCTCCCGGAAGCCAACCGACTGAATGAAATGCTTGCCACGCTAAATGATCGTATGCCCGACGGACTCCAGTTCGTTCAGATTCCGTCTGGAGAGTTTGAGATGGGCAGTCCAGGCCAAGAAATGGGGCGTGGTCGAGATGAATCGCCTCATCGTGTGAGGATTACACGTCCGTTTGAAATGAGCATTCACGAAATTACACAGGAACAGTTCGAGTTCGTTATGGGGACAAATCCCAGTCACTTCAAAGGTCCGAATCATCCTGTGGATCAAGTCACGTGGGAAGAAGCGGTGAAATTCTGTGACACCCTATCTCAGATCTCTCGGCGACAGGGAAGTGAGTACGGATTCAGGCTTCCTACGGAGGCGGAATGGGAGTACGCCTGCCGGGCGGGATCAACAACCATGTTTCATTTTGGAGATGATCCGTCACGTCTCGGCGATTATGCCTGGTTCTTAGATAACTCCGGTGAAACGACTCATCCAGTGGGTCAAAAAAATCCCAACGCATGGGGACTTTACGACATGCATGGAAATGTTTTTGAATGGTGCCAAGATTTCTACTTTGAGCGTGCAGTTGCGTCCGTAGATCCGCAGGGGCCTCGTAAAGGCGTTGATCGGATATTGCGGGGCGGTGCTTGGTACAACGCTCCTCGATTCCAGCGATCAGCTAATCGCGGGCAAAAGGGACCGCAACATCGTGACCACGGATATGGCTTTCGAGTTGTGCGTGGACCGAATAATGATCCCGCGGGTAGCATCGCACGCTCATTTCTTGTCCCCGTACCCGCGCTTGGTGCTGTGACCGCTGGTAGTTTTACGGCTTTTACCGTTCCCGCCCATCCAAGGGCGAGGGAAAGCTTCCACGTTGTAATCGAGATTCAACTGCCCAAAGGCGTGAGTGAGTTTCCAATTCTAGACCTTAGCGGCGAAATGCGAGCAGCGGACGGATATTCGCATAAGATACCATACGACCGTCGTAATCCGTACGCTGCTTCGACGATCGCGATGCGTGTGCTAGACAAAACAACGAAGCTCCAAATTGAATCTCAACGGGTGCAGTTTATGATCAAGGCGCCGGGGACAAAGCCACTTATCCCGCATGTCATTCGGATTCGCTCAGAACTGCTCAACGAAGAGCAGGAGTTAGTTTTGATACCGACCCCGGCCGCAGAAAAATAGCATTGACCTCGACGGCAAGACATAAATTCCTTGTATAGGTTGTTCTGTCTCGGCCTTGAAACCGCTTCACGGAATATTGATTGTAGCCGTCCATTTCCCCGTGGATACCTACCGTCGGCGTTTGTGTTACCCCGCTTTGGGGAGTGGGATCAGGTTATTGCCCCGGGATTCTGTGGGCGGATCCAGACCGCCGTTCTTCGCGAGTCTGATCACTCGGAAAATTGAACTCGTAGTCATCCACGTCCGCAGGATCTGGCTTCCGAGATTCTGGACGTGGGATCGGCTTTGCAGAAACCGATGACAAAACTGACAGAACCCCCTGACTGATGCCTGCCTGACGAGTTTCGTCAGTTTTGTCATCGAGTTGTGCAACGGCAGGGTTCACCTCAAATGGTTGGCTAGGTCGTCCGCCTCCATCTGGCTGTTTCTTTTGCCCTGGCCTGATCCATCCGTGATTGATCAGGAGTTCAAGCGCTCCATCCAGTTCCTTCACACTTCCGGCAGAATTGCAGTGAATGGAACATTCCCGACCAGTGAACTTTGTGACTGATTCCCGTCTGATCCACTCCACAATCTTGTGGGAAAATTTCTGATCATTGGTCAGCGCCATCGTTCCGAAAGCCTGCAGGCTGTGACTCTTGATTTTTTTTCCGAGTGATACCGCGCACGTCATTGTCGACTCGGAAACCTCAACGACCGATGGATCTCGCCTTGCATCAGCACAAACTGCACAGTGAAGGACTCCGGCGATTCTCAGGACTGCTCCGGGATATTTTGACGCCCAGCCTGTATTGTCCGCCCACGAGCCCCCCGGCCTCATTTCGATCTCGTTGGCGTGTTGCTCTGTCTTCCAGATTCGATAGGCTTCAGAAGAAAGGTAAATCGTTCGGGATATTGTGTGGCCGTAGTCATCTTTTTCTTGTTCCATGTTCAACATGGAGAAGACCAGACGGCTCCACTGATCGAGTACCGATTGAGAGATTTCTTTCGGTCTAAGGGTACGAAAACCGAGACGGCTCTTTGGGACTGCAAACAAGAATCGAGCCAAAAGCCCACGGCCACGGAATGCTTTGTTGTCACCCATTTCCTGCAGAACAAAAGGTTGGCACGATACCGCCACCGTGAGGCAGGGATTTTGCAGATCCACCGGCTCCCGGCTCCCACGATGAACACGGACTGGCGAGCCTGCATGGGCCTGCAGGAACACATCAAGATTGGGAACGCCTCGACTGTATCGACCGGCGACGATATCAAAGATCCCGCCTTCATCACTCACAATAGAAAGCCGTTCTTCGTGCCGACTCAACAACGTGGCAACATGTTCCGGTGTGCAATCATCGGTGATCAGTAACGGCAGACTTTCCGCGGGCGGCAACTCACGTTCAATTGCGTCGATCTCCCTCTGCAGGTCGACTCTCTCGATTGCGGCTTCTCTCCTACTTGCTTTCACCCTCAATTGCTCGATTCGCTTCTCTGCCGTCTTTCGATGACTTTCGGCCTCTCGAATTGCTGGAGCCAGCTTTGACCGCTGCTCCTGCTCCCATCTCCGCAAAGGTGATGTCAGGACACCCACAACTGCCGTTTTCCGTTCCCCGGGTGGCATGGCGGGACATACAAACAAATTCAACGGTTCTTTATGGGAGCCATCAGAAGCAATCTGATACTTCTTTTGTGATGCTGTCGCCAAAACACCTAGCGCCATCATTCCCGGCAACTCGACCGGAACTTCGGCCATCTCAACTACAGCATTTACGATGCTCGCAACACATGGTGGGAAGTCGCTGCATTCCATCGGCAACGGCTCCGGACCTGCGATCGCGATCAGGTCCGACCATGCTTCCGGGGCCTGTTCGGCTTCGGGATCAGGATTGCAGGATTCGATGACAAAACTGACAGAACTCGTTTTTGAGCCCTGATGATCCCAGTCATAGAACTCACGGCAGCCGTCCACGGCCTTTTTTATCGTTCCGGTTCGATAATCCTCCCGCTCCCATTTCTCCCGCATCAATCCAGATGCCCGGAATACTTCGTCGATCAGATTCGCGTTGCCACCGCACCAGAACGCCAGCATGGAGCACAGCGACAAGTCGGCGGAAGATTGATCGTCCCCGAATTCGCTGCAATCTCCCGCCCACAATTGGCGGAATTTATCACCATTTCGTGAGGCAGACGCCTTTGTGACGATCTCCTGCACTCCGGCCGAAACAGGCGTTGCCGGAGTATTGTCAGTTTTGTCATCGACTTTTGCAGATCGGAAAACTGACTCACTCCATTGATCCAATGCCTTTTGCTTCCACAGGATTGATGATGAACTTCCCGGCCATCGTCGCCCCGTGACTGTGAAGTATCTCCCGGACTGGTACGCCTCAACATCCAGCTTCGGATTCTTGCGGCCCGACTTTCCCCCAGGGACCGTTCCCTGAATGATGAACTTCAACCCTGATCCCGAGGGACTGACTTCGCAGTATGAATCTCCGAAGTGCTCCACAGCTTTGATTCCTGTTTCCGTCAGACTGCCGTCCGCATTCAAACAGCTGTCAACATCCACGCCCATGATGCCGTCATCCTCACAGAAGACGAAACCGATACCGGCATACTCTTTGTTCTGGTGATAGGCAGCCATCGCTTCCGAGTGTGTCACCCACGTCGTGGGATCGTTCGTTTTTGCTTCTTTGCCGGTCGTGGAATTGATTGGCGGCTTTGTCCATCTGCCGTCTCGCCAGATCCATTTCCAGCATACCCAACGCGGAAGATTCGCCAGCATCTCTGGAATATGTTTGGTCTCGACGTCGATCCGGGGCGGTTTTACTTTGCCGGTCTTATTGATGCGAGAATATTTAGTTTCCCCCACAATGGTGAAACCACAATCTTCAGGAACATCTTGAAAGGGAACCGCTCTCGACTTCTCTGGCATATTGGCCATAATTCTATAACTCCTGAGCTGATGGAAAACTTCTCGGGTGGCGGTCGCGTGGTGGCGACAAATCAGAGGCCGGTAGTCAGCGTGATGCTGAGCCGGCTTTCTTTTTTGGTGGTCAACATTCGCCCATCTTGGCGAATGCCGGGCGGTCGCAATTGGTTCGCGGGTGTCTCGCCTGTGGCGTTGGCGGTCCCCAGGGAATCGTGGGTCACTTTGCGCGATGCTGGCGGTGCATGCGGCGATTGCTCAACAGGCCTGCAGCCGCAAGTTCGGCGTCAGAGACGTCGGGCGATTGCTGTGCCACTTGCTTCATTCGTTGCAGCCGAGCGTCTGTGACCGAGTCGAGAAACTCTCGAATGGCTTTCTTTGTGGTACACGGCTGACGGCCTGCGTACCAGACCTGCAATCGAATTCGTTTCCCGTCGACACCGGCCAGTCCGCGAGTGATCCAGCGGTGTACCGTGCTCGGATTCTTTTCACCGGGGATCTCTTCCCGGATTGCCTGATTCAGCGGAATCAGTGAGTCTATCAGTTCGGCTGTGCGCATAAAAAACCTCACTTGCATTCTTTCGAAGTGGCCCGGAATGAACCGCGTTCGGTGCAGTGAGGATATGCGTTTTGAGAGCATCAAATAGTCGATTAAGTTCGCTGCGAACTACTGCGAACTAGCGAACTCTTTTAAGGCGATTTCTGCGGCCTTGATCATGCGAGTCTTTGAACCCCCGATTGTTTCTGCAATACCCGTTTTCGTTGGCGTTTGGCCGTCGAATTTTGCCTGATATTCTGCGATGTATTTCCGGCAGGCGTCGATGTCCTTGTTGGTGGGGTCACCACCGTCTTTTCGGGAATTCCTGCCCGGAGAGTAGGGGGCAATGCGCGAAAGACTTTCCTCAATAGTCTGAATTTCGATCTCAAGCTGGATGGCCACGAATTTTGAATCGTAACTCCGCCAATCAAGTGTCTGAGTTGCTTGAAGGTGTGAAAGCGGCATTGTCGCTTTCGAGTTAGTGAGCAACAACAGTTGGTTGACAGCCTCAAGCACAACTCCAGACCAGCTCCTGGAGTGAAGGCCACCATACGAAATCACACTGTCACGGCATACCAGCCGACGAGGAAGAGCGTCCCTCAGGGCTGTAATGTCCATCATTACCGCCCGCATTCGCTCGATGGTCTCTACAAACAATTCCTGAACTTGGTCGGCATCTCGCTGCGGTGCCATGGGTACGATCCATGACAGGCCATCGTTCAGTTTGCAAACGCTGGCGAAAAACGTAACGGCCGCTTCAAGTGGATTCGAATTATCTTTGCGAAGTGCCTCAAGAGCGTGTTCAAGTTCTCGTTTCCACTGCAGATCGCCCAGCTCTAACTGCTCGTTACTTTTCATAGCAGCGACTCCCGAAAGTCATCACCCGAAAATAAAGAAGATGCAGGGCAGGCGGTTTTCGGGAACCGCTCTTCGGGGATCAGCCTATCCCTGCAGGTTTCAGTCTATCATCTGACCAGCATCAACCAACTGATCTCATGATCTGCTTTGCTGCGTCAAAATCGAGTTCAGCGTAAACGCTGGTCATGTCCGCTGTGCTATGGCCCAGCACGGTTCGAGTCCCTTCGAGTCCGTAATGCTTTCGCAACTCTGTGGCGGCATTGTGCCGGAGTCGATTGGGCGCCCACGGTGTGACCTTCGCAAGTCTGCAGGCTCTGGCTATCGCTCTTGAGTAGCTGTCCCGTCGATAATGTTCGCCCGGGGCGCGTTGTGGATCCTCAATTCGTTCCCGACTTTCCTGACAGGGCGTCAATGGGCTTTGTCGATCCTGCCTTCGCTTCTCGCTCCGTTTTGCTTCGGCATCTTCCGGGGAAAATAGGAATCGAGTCCGATCGGCAGTGAGATATGGCCGCATGATCGTTTGAGCTTTCGGCCCCAGGAAAATCAGTCGCTGCCGACCATGGTGCTCGGTTTTGTGCTCAGATGGACGGTATTCCCAGACGTCGCCGGTCAGGCTGATGTCCGATAGTCGCATCAGGCAGACTTCCCCTGGTCGCATGCCGCTCACCAGTTGCAACTGAATCATCGCCCAGACCTGATCGCTCACAAACGGCTTTACCGCGTCGATATCGGCTTGATGAACAGGCTTAACGGGCTGTGTTTCTTTGGCCTCAGATCGCCCCAGACGCAGCCCCGTGACTGCTCGACAGGCCTGATAGATCTCCGGGCGAACGTGCTCATTCTCAACACCCCAGCGAATCATTCGATTGATTCGCTGTACTGCGGCATTGATGCCGGTTCTGCTCCAGGCTAGGGCGATCATCTCTTCTCGCACGTCTTTTAGCCGGCGAGCCCCGAAGTTTGCGACCTTTTCACGTCCGCACTTTGCTGTCAGTGGACGCAGCGCGAGTTGAATACAGTGAACTTCGCTGGTCTGCTTGCCGTTCTTGCGGTAGTACTGTCGGGCGAAATCGACGTAGAGAATGCAGAGACGTGAAATCGTCAGCGTTTCCCGATCGGCATTGAAAGTGGATCCCAACCACTGAGCGATTAGACGGTTATATCGTTCCTGTGACTCCGGAGATTTGTTTTCTCCGAGGTAGTGGAACTTGCCGTTAATGCGGACGTAGGCTTGTCCGGTCGGCTTGTGAAGTGAGTACTTCGGCGTTCGCTTTGCCATGCTTGCGGCCCATTTCTGGTGTAGTGAAACGTGTAGTAAACTCGTTTCACGCCGCACTGCTTTGAAAGCAGGTTTCCGTAAACCACGGAACAGCAAAGACTTAAGTAAGTGGAGGATAACGGGGTCGAACCGATGACCTCTTGCATGCCATGCAAGCGCTCTCCCAACTGAGCTAATCCCCCGGGGAGTCTGCTCCATTCAAGTTGCCCTGAACGATGCGGGGGAACGCTA
>CAIXQV010000046.1 GCA_903921605.1 uncultured Planctomycetaceae bacterium
AACTCGCTACGAACAAATCATTGTCGACGCTCCGCCGGTTCTGGCGGTCAGTGATCCGGCGATCGTCGGCCGACTCGTTGATGCCGTGGTGTTGGTCGTTCGCCCTGACAAGGATCGTCGCCGCATGGTGATTCGCGCTACTGAAACTCTGCGATCACTGGGCTGTTCACTGCTGGGCGTCGTCGTCAACCATCTGTCAACGACTGATGCTGGCGGTTATGGATATGGCTACGGTTATGGATACGGCTATGGTTATGGATACGGCCACGATCAGGAGCCGGAACAGAGCGAACTATCCAGTAACGAGCATCCTGAAAAAGACGTGGCTCATACCCTGTCAATGCTGGCTGCTGGTTCAGCGTCTGAGACATTAACAGAAACGACTCGGCGGGCGGCCTGACCAAAGAATTGCCGATTGATGATTTGAAATCTGAGATTTGAAATCTCCAATCTGAATGCAGAAATCCCTCGGATCCTCACATGTCACGGCGTTCCAAATCTTTTCGAAACATCGCCTCGGAAACCGCGAGGTTTGCCGGCGAGTGTTCGTGGCAGATACCGAGCCGTCCGGTTCTCCTGTGGCTTACCGATGCGATCTTTGTTGCTCTGATCGTTGTCTTTCCGTTCATCATGGGTGGGCGGGAGGCGTGGGGACATCGAATTCTGATCACGCTGTCGATGGCACTCGGATTCTGCTGGTGCCTTCATCGTATCCGGACTGGCGGCAAGCTGGTTTTGCTATCGCTTGAACCATTAATGCTGGCCGGTCTTCTGCTGGTCTGGCTTCAAGCGATTCCAATCACAAGCGATGTTCTGCATCAACTGTCTGGTGAATACGACCGGCTACTGCCCGCCCCAACCGCGATCTCTGCCGACCCATCGGAACAGCCAGACTCATCAATGTGGTCGTCTGCCAGTCTGTATCCGACCGAGTCAAAACATGGCCTACTGATACTGGCGTCTTACATCGTGATTGCCGTGGTCACGGCACAGCGAATCACCAGTGAACAGGATTGCCATCACCTGTTAAAGCTTGTGGGAGTCTCCGGACTTCTGATGACGGCGTTTGCTGTCGTGCAGCTCGTCACTTCCAACGACTATTTCTTCTGGTTCTACAGACATCCCTACACGGGCACTCGCGAAGTCTTAAAAGGCGCTTTCACGAATCGCAATCATTTCGCGCAGTTCTTGTCCCTGTCAATCGGACCTTTGATCTGGTGGATGTTGATCGGACGGACCTCAAAAGACTCTGCCGGCCCTGCGCGTCGAGCGAGTCCCGGACCCGCTCAGGGTAGTCATTCCAGCTTCGACCGAGTCATTGATCCGCGACTGATTCTGCTGATCTGTGCAACGGGCAGTGTCCTGCTGGCGATCATGCTGTCTCTTTCTCGCGGAGGCATGATTTCGGGCGGTCTGGCCTGCGTCGTTTGTCTGGCGGGACTGTGGAAAAGCGGACGAGTTCATGCGTCGCTGGCATTCGTCACGCTGAGCCTCGGCGTCATCGCGCTGTGCGGGTTGACAATTTTTGGTAACGACAGCGTCGAAGAACGAGTCGCTCAGTTGGCCTCCGGCGATGCAGATCAGATCGACAAGCTGAATGCTCGACGATCCATCTGGAATGCGGACATCAAGGCGATTAAAGCGTTTCCGTTGCTTGGCACTGGTGTTGGCAGTCATCGTTTTGTGTATCCGCTGTACATGGAAGATCTGGCAAAGTTTCCGAATGTCACGTTCTCGCATGCCGAAAGCTCATACATTCACCTGGCTCTGGAAACAGGACTCGCGGGGCTTGGGCTACTGGCCATGGGT
>CAIXQV010000047.1 GCA_903921605.1 uncultured Planctomycetaceae bacterium
AACTCGCTACGAACAAATCATTGTCGACGCTCCGCCGGTTCTGGCGGTCAGTGATCCGGCGATCGTCGGCCGACTCGTTGATGCCGTGGTGTTGGTCGTTCGCCCTGACAAGGATCGTCGCCGCATGGTGATTCGCGCTACGGAAACTCTGCGATCACTGGGCTGCTCACTGCTGGGCGTCGTCGTCAACCATCTGTCAACGACTGACGCTGGCGGTTATGGATATGGCTATGGTTATGGGTACGGCTATGGTTATGGATATGGCCATGATCAGGAGCCCGAACAGAGCGAACTATCCAGTAACGAGCATCCTGAAAAAGACGTGGCTCATACCCTGTCAATGCTGGCGACCGGTTCAGCGTCTGAGACATTAACAGAAACGACTCGGCGGGCGGCTTGACCAAAGAATTGCCGATTGATGATTTGAAATCTGAGATTTGAAATCACCAATCTGAATGCAGAAATCCCTCGGATCCTCATATGTCACGGAGTTCCAAATCTTCTCGAAACATCGCCTCGGAAACCGCGAGGTTTGCCGGCGTGTCTTCGTGGCAGATACCGAGCCGTCCGGTTCTCCTGTGGCTTACCGATGCGATCTTTGTTGCTCTGATCGTCGTCTTTCCGTTCATCATGGGTGGGCGTGAGGCGTGGGGACATCGAATTCTGGTCACGCTGTCGATGGCACTCGGATTTTGCTGGTGCCTGCATCGTATCCGAGCTGGTGGTAAGCTGGTTCTGCTATCGCTTGAACCATTAATGCTGGCCGGTCTACTGCTGGTCTGGCTGCAGGCGATTCCAATCACAAGCGATGTTCTGCATCAACTGTCTGGTGAATACGACCGGCTGCTGCCCGCACCAACCGCGATCTCTGCAGACTCATCGACACAGCCGGCCTCATCAATGTGGACGTCTGCCAGTCTGTATCCGACTGAGACGAAACATGGCTTATTGATTCTGGCCTCGTATGTTGTGATTGCCGTGGTCTCCGCCCAGCGAATCACCAGTGAACAGGACTGCCATCATCTGTTAAAACTTGTGGGAGTCTCCGGACTTCTGATGACGGCGTTTGCCGTCGTACAGCTTGTCACTTCCAACGACTACTTCTTCTGGTTCTACAGGCACCCCTACACAGGGACTCGCGAAGTTCTCAAGGGCGCTTTCACGAATCGCAATCATTTTGCTCAGTTCCTGTCGTTGTCGATTGGACCATTAATCTGGTGGATGCTGATCGGACGAACTTCGAATGTCTCTGCTGGTCCAGCGCGTCGATCAAGTCCCGGACCTGCTCAGGGGAGTCATTCCAGCTTCGATCGAGTCATTGATCCGCGTCTGATTCTGCTCATCTGTGCAACGGGTGGTGTCCTGCTGGCGATCATGCTTTCTCTTTCTCGCGGAGGCATGATTTCGGCCGGTCTGGCCTGCGTCGTTTGTCTGGCAGGACTGTGGAAGAGCGGACGAGTTCATGCGTCTCTGGCATTCGTCACGCTGAGCCTCGGCGTCATCGCGCTTTGTGGGCTGACGATTTTTGGTAACGAAAGCGTCGAAGAACGAGTTGCTCAGTTGGCCTCCGGCGATGCCGATCAGATCGACAAGCTGAGTGCTCGACGATCCATCTGGAATGCGGACATCAAGGCGATCAAAGCGTTTCCGTTGCTTGGCACTGGAGTCGGCAGTCATCGTTTTGTGTATCCGCTGTACATGGAAGATCTGGCAAAGTTTCCGAATGTCACGTTCTCGCATGCCGAAAGCTCATACATTCACCTGGCTCTGGAAACAGGACTCGCGGGGCTTGGGCTACTGGCCATGGGT
>CAIXQV010000048.1 GCA_903921605.1 uncultured Planctomycetaceae bacterium
TCCCATCTGCATCAGCACGGCTTCCCCTTCAGATTCGCCGGCGGCCGAATTCACAACTTCAACATTGTTCAGGCAATGTCTTCGACGACAGAGGCCCGCAAACTCAGGGGATGGCTCAACATAGATGCCTCGCCAGCCATTATCTGCCAGCCAGGATGTATTGGAGAATTTTTCGCCGTCGTAGGCACCCACTTCGACGAATACGCCGCGCTTAACATTTCCCAGGCACGACTGAAGAATGGTTCGCAGTTCCGGGATCTGACAGCTTCGCGAAGGTCCTCGCCTGCCAAGAGCAGCAGTCAGTCGAAAGGCAAAGGCCTGCAGGAGCGCTCGCGCTGTTCGAATGGTCAACTTAAGCCGCTTCTTCATTGGGTCATCCTGACGTCTTGATAACGAACCGCACATTCTCCATTGGCTGCGATGATTCGCATTCTAGGAGGAATCAGAAAAACGCTGCAATGTCTCATTCGTCACGATTTACGAGAGTAGGCACGCCAATAGTCCTGGACCCACTTGACCGGCCCGAAACCGTATCGCCACCGTGTTCCCCAGCGGTAGTTTCCATCGGCGACCATATCGGTCGGATTCGGAACTCCGTGGAAAACAAAGATATGGGCACCGTTCGCTTTGCGAATTTTTGGCCACAGCAGATTCAGCGGCCAATGAGGCACACACGACCTTCGAAAGCTGGCGCACCAGCCATCTGGCCAGTAGCGGCTTTTGGCGGCCTGGCGAGTAATGTAGATCTGATCGATGCCGAATTTACCGTCAATGCCATAGGGGTCAGAAGCAAAGTCGCCGAACAAGTGCGTCTGTTCGGAGGCAATAAAGCCGATGACAGAGCCGTTTCCGCCGCGATCAGGTCGCATACTCACAGGAAGAAGTCGCCAGATATCCGGATTCCATTCGCGGATAATTCGGAGACCCTTCTCGCGTTCGATCAGATCGATAAACGGGTCCAGTGACTGATCCACAAGGATATCGACATCGAGATACAGGACGATTTCGTTGTCCGCGAAAACCCCTTTTTTAAAGACCGCCAGTTTGGGCCAATAGCCTGTATTCCATTTGGGTCGCTCAATCGGAATCTCAGGAAGAGGGATTACCTGAACATCCGGTGAGAGACCTTCGGGCGTGTCCGTTATGCAGATAAACCGATGTGGATACGAAAGATGATCGCGGACCGCCCGTTGCAGGACGTTCACATATTCTGGAGGATAAGGCGTCCCCCATTTCAGGCATACTACTGAGATCGGACGGTTCATCTCGACACCGGCAGGCAGACAACAATCAGACAGAATAGCACGGAGCAGGACGCGTGCTCCACACTTATGAGAACACTCACTCTTCAGAAAACTCCTGATACAGGATTACCTGATGCAGGATGACAGGGCAGAGGACAAAACAATTGCCTCAGGCGAATCAGAGAAGGCTTCCCGCGTTAAGGGGGCGCGGGAGTCTATTTGACAGTGAGCAGTTAACGCAATGCGGATTGGCGGCCGGTCTGTTCTGAGGCAAATCCCATCTTGCATGGTTCAGGCAAAACCAATACCGTTCCAAAGCTGATCAGGATTCGCATGGGATGTGCGAAAAAAGAGCTTCATTGGAGGAAGTCCGTTGTTCAATTACATCCGCAAGTACCTCCGGCGCAAGACGGATCCAATTCGGCTGCTTCGTCAGTTGGCACCAGCCGACCTGAAACTTGAGACCTTGGTGCACGTGGGTGCTCATCTAGCTCAGGAACGGCACCTGTACGAAGAATGTGGTTATCGGCACGTATTGTGGATCGAAGGTTCTCCAGAAGTTTACGGGCGACTTTCGACGGTGCTTGAGAGTCATAAAGGGACTGCCGAGCATGAAGCCTGTTGTGCGCTGCTGACGGAAAAAGATGGCGACCAGTTGGCGCTTCAGTCGTTCAGCAACGATGGGAAGTCGAATTCGATTTTTGCGCCAACATCGGAACTGAGAACTCGCTGGCCGGCTGTCAACGTGACGGGGGTCGTCGAATCGGTGACATCGCGCACGCTGGATACACTGTTGTCCGGGACAAAATACGCAAACCAATGTGATGTGCTGATCGTCGACGTGCAGGGCGCAGAGTTGCTGGTGCTGAAGGGTGCTGGATCCACATTGGCTCGCGCCAGCGCTGTGATTGTCGAAGTTTCGACTCGGCCATACTACGAAGGCGGAGTTCTGTTTCCAGAGGTGAAGACTTTTCTGGAGAGCCGCGGATTCACTTCCATGAGTACACCTCGCCGCCATGGTGACATGTTGTTCCTTCGGAATAAGTATCTGCAGAAATCAAAGGCCGCATGAAGTCGCCAGATCCTGCAGGATAAACCTCCGCGTCCCTGACATTGACGGTCGTCGCCGATTGGAACAGGCTTCGACGACTGCACTTCATCGCTCAGAAGCTCTGCTGAAACGGAATTCATCGGAAAGCAATCATTATGTTCGGACGCATTAA
>CAIXQV010000049.1 GCA_903921605.1 uncultured Planctomycetaceae bacterium
GCAACGAAGATTGCGCTCAGCTGGCTTTTCTGTCAGATAGCGATCCAGCTTCGGACGGCTTGAAAACATCCGAACTCGAAATCCCGCGTCTCGCAGGTGGCGTGAGAGAATTCGCAACTGACTGCGACCAGTCCCGGAACCGGAATGAGGATTCCTCTGGATGATGACAAGTTCATCTTGATTGCAGTCGAGACGGATACTCAGTTTCCTTCGCGCAAAAAAACACACCCCGGAAGTAGTCTCCCGGGGTGTGTATGTTTTTTGAGCAAACCTTTCAACGGACAGGCCGTTAAAAGTGTTCGTCAATTAGTGGCAAGAACCACAAGCTGGAGCTGCTGTAGCGCAACCGCCGCAAGCTGGTGCTGGAGCACAGCTGCTGCAAGCTGGAGCTGCTGGGTGGTAAACCTTGTGGGTTACAACCTGCTCAACCATCTTGCAAACCTGAACCTGTACTTCCTTTTCCTGTGGCTGGCACACGGTTGTCGTGTACTTGTACTCTTCCTGAACTGTAACGTTCTTAGCAACCTTTACAGTTCGCTCTTTTTCAACTGCCTTGCAGACAGTTGTTGTGTACTTGTACTCTTCTGGAACAGTGATCTGCTTGCAGACCTTTACTGTTCGTTCCTGCTCAACTGCCTTGCAGACAGTTGTTGTGTACTTGTACTCTTCTGGAACAGTGATCTGCTTGCAGACCTTTACAGTGCGTTCCTGCTCAACTGCCTTGCAGACAGTTGTTGTGTACTTGTACTCTTCTGGAACAGTTACGTGCTTAGCAACCTTTACAGTGCGTTCTTTTTCAACTGGCTTGCAGACTGTTGTTGTGTACGTGTAAGGCTCTTCAACCTTCTGCTGTTCGTAGCAGGTGTACGCAACTTCTGTTTCAACCATGTTAGCAACCCAAACCTTAACGGTCTTTGTGCAACCGCCGCAGCTTGAAGCAACAGCACCGCAAGCGCTGGCTACACCGCAACCGCCACAGGCAGAAGCAACTGCACCGCAGCAGCTTGAAGCCTGAGCACAACCGCCGCAAGCTGGAGCTGAAGCGCAACCGCCGCAAGCTGGAGCTGAACCACAGCTGCTGCAGCCTGACTCAACGGCCTTTTCTTCCCAGTGACCCTGGTCCTGGCAAACCTTGCGAGTCTTCTGGACTGGAACTGTCTTGCAGACGGTACGAGTACCAGCGTGCTGAACAGTTTCAGGAACCAGAACTGTGTACTTCTGAACTTCTTCAGCCCACTCTGTCTTGCAGACATTGCGAGTTGCAGTGTGTTCAACAGTTTCTGGAACCATGACTGTGTACTTCTGAACCTGCTCAACCCACTCTGTCTTGCAGACATTGCGAGTACCAACGTGTTCAACAGTTTCTGGAACCATAACTGTGTACTTCTGAACCTGGTCAACAACTTCTGTCTTGCAGACGTTGCGAGTGCCAGTGTGTTCAACAGTTTCTGGAACCATTACTGTGTACTTCTGAACTTCGTCAGCCCACTCTGTCTTGCAGACATTGCGAGTGCCGACGTGTTCCTGAGTTACAGGAACCATAACTGTTACCTTGCGGGTTTCAGTTACAGTGGTTGGAACCAGAACAGTCTTCTGAACGTCTTCCCATGTTCCGCACGCTGCTGGAGCGCCGCAACCGGAATCACCGCAGCTTGAACCACAAGAGCTGGCACCACATGGGCTGCAGCTTGTAGCACAAGGTGCTGAACAACAACGGCTGGACTTCTTACCGAAGCAACCACCCGCCTGAGCAGATGCTGTCATAGAAACAGCAAGTGCCAATGAAAGAATCAAACGCATGCTCTGTAACTCCTCCCAAAGTTCTGAAACGATAACACCAATTTAAATACCTGGACACCCAGCCAGATTCTTGTTCTTTACGGATCCGGATGAGGGATAACCCTCTTCTGACGGGTAGTATTCGACGTCAGTATTGACTACCCAGTCAACCGAATCAACCTATTCTGCGCTCAAGTTAGCATGCCGCGTTGAGATTCGGAAACAAAAACTGTAAAAAATAAACAGTTTACGAATAGCGGGCACCTTGTGACAACTGGCGCGAATGGGGCATTGCAACGGATTAATAGCTCCCATCAGGGGGGAAATCCAAAAGGAACCTTACGATTCGGCAATTTGAGTTAAGTTTTCCCCGCGGGTAATCCTAGTGGGTGCAGTGGAAGATTCCAGTCAGGCGGGCTGGGAGGGCCTGATCTTCCCGGTTATTCTCGGAGTTGCTTTTTCCCCAAATCTTCCATCCCGCGTGGCCTGGGTTTTGGAAGAGTCGCTCTCATTCCTTAGACTGTGCACGGTTTTAGTGGCTCCAGAAATGAGCCGACTGCCGAGTTCCCAAGAAATCACCGAGCACCCGTCCGATGAAGTTCTGCCTTGTTGACCGTATCAACTCTCTCGTTCCCGGAGAGAGCATTCAGACTATTAAGAACGTTTCGCTGGCGGAAGAATATCTTCAGGACCATTTCCCTGGGTTCTCAGTCCTGCCCGGCGTGATGATGGTGGAGTGCCTCGTGCAGTCGTGTGCATGGCTTTCACGCGTCACGGATAACTTTCAGTACAGTACACTGCTGCTGAAACAGGCGCGGGCTGTGAAGTTCAACAACTTCCTGAAACCCGGGCAAACGCTGGAAGTCACCGCCACGCTGCGATCCACGGACGTCGGAACTGCAGAGTTCATGGCTTCGGGAACCGTCAATGGTCAGTCGGCCGTCAGTGCTCGCCTGCTTCTCACGCGTCAGAACCTCGCGGATCTCAATCCCGCTCTCGCGGAAAACGATGCCCGACTGATTGCGTCAATGAAGGATCTCTATCAGCAGATGTATTCTGCTCAGCCGTGATCTCCGATATCACGACGTTTCCTCTGTTTCACTTTGTGATGATTTGATTCCCTGTCTGTAGTTTCGTTCGTAAAGGTAGTTCCCATGACCGTTAAGGATCGCGTGGCTTTGGTGACCGGAGGAAGCCGCGGTATTGGCCGGGCCATCGTTGAAGCTTTGGCTCGCAATGGCGCTAAGGTTGCATTCGTTTACAATTCCAATGCAGCCGCCGCTGAAGAAGTCGTTGCCGCCCTGGCAGCAGAAGGTCACGAAGCATGGGCGATTCAGGCAGACGTGCGATCGAAGCCAGCTGCGGATCAGGTGGTTGCTGACGTTATTGCCAAGTGGGGCAAGCTGGAAATCCTCGTCAACAACGCCGGGATCATTCGCGACACTCTGTTGGCGAAGATGGATTCGACGCAGTGGCAGGATGTGATCGACACCAACCTGACCAGCGTGTTTAACTTCTGTCAGGCAGCGACACTCCAGATGATGTCCCAGCGATATGGGCGCATTATCAATATGTCCAGTGTCGCAGCGGACGTGTCCAATCCGGGGCAGGCTAACTACGCGGCCAGCAAGGGCGGAGTTGAAGGCTTCACACGCTGCGTCGCGACGGAACTGGCTCGCCGTGGCGTTACAGCGAATGCCGTGGCTCCGGGCTTTATTGAGACCGATATGACGGTCGCCGTTGTGAACCTCGCGGGTGACGAAATCAAGAAAAAGATACCCGTAAGGCGACTGGGTCGCCCTGACGATATCTCAAATGCGGTACTTTTCTTTGCCGCTGACGAGTCTTCTTACGTAACGGGGCAGATTCTTAAAGTGGACGGAGGATTGACTTTAGGAGGACTGTAACCGTTGTAACGTGGTTTTTTTGAGGGTCTGGGGCTTTCAAAAGAACGACGTCTGGAACTTCTGCGACGTTCTCGCAACAATACGCAGTTCCTGAATCATATGAGCCAACGGCCGGGACGTCGTCTGGCTCAGGATTTCGGACTGATTGTTTCCGTGAAAACTGGGTTTGCGGGAACATTGTTTACACTGTGTTAAAAATGGGTGTTGCTTTGGGACAGATCACCAGTCCGAAGCATCCTGCTGGGATTCTGGTGATCGCCGTTTTGGCTACCATGCTGGTGGTCGAATCAGGAGAAATTCTTCAATGCCGTCTGCTGATGAGATTTACGAAAAAGTCCGTGACACGCTGGTTGATGCTTTGGGTGTAGATGATGACGAAGTCACACCGAAAGCCACTTTGATTGGCGACCTTGGTGCAGAGTCAATCGACTTCCTCGACATCGTGTTTCGTCTCGAGAAGAACTTTGACATCAAGATTCCTCGTGGCGAACTGTTCCCCGAAAATCTTGCCACTGCAGATTCCGGCTTCGTCGCTGACGGTAAAGTCACGACCGACGGCATTGCTCAGCTTCGCACGAAAATGCCTCATGCGGACATCGACAGCTTTGCGAAAGATCCGATCGTCTCCAAGATCTCCGATCTGTTCACCGTCGACATGATCTGTAAGTTTATTGCAGCTCGATTGAAGTAATCTGTTTCCGAATCCCCTTCGGAGAATCAGTCCAACTGAACAGGGGCCCGCGTTTCGCGGCCCCTGACAGTCGTTCTGAGAGTTGTTGCAAGTCGTCGGCGCCGGTGGTCGTTCCCGCGGGTATGTCTGGCGAGTCTGCTTGTTCTGTTGGCTTTGATCTCAACGTATTCCAGGTGTTTCATGCGCTGGTACTGGATCGACAAATTTATCGAGTTTGAATCCGGCAAGCGCGCGAAGTCTGTGAAGAACGTGTCATTGGCCGAAGAACATCTGCACGACCACTTCCCGGGATTTCCGGTGATGCCCGGTTCGTTGATGATTGAAGGAATGGCTCAGACCGGCGGGATTCTGCTGGGTGAACATTTCAAGTTTGAATACAACGTGATTCTGGCGAAGGTGCCGAAGGTCACTTTTCACAGCTGGGCCTGTCCCGGCGATCAGTTGATCTATACCGCTGATCTGCAGGATGCCAAGCCAGAGGGCGGCAGCGTGACGGTCACGGCCAAGGTGGGTGACAGACTTGTGGCAGACGCGGAAATTGTGTTTGTCCATCTGAACTCCAGCGATCCGCAATTAAGCCGGATCGATCAGAAGAATTTTGTCTTCCGCATGAACCTGCTCGATATCCTGACTGTGGGTAAGGCCGGTTCCGGAGAACAGCCAGCCGCGTCCTGAAGGCCGCGCTCTGAAAGTTGACGCTGCCGCGTCGACTTTCGTCAAGAAAAGCAGGAGTCAACTGATGAAGCGTCGAGTAGTTGTGACGGGGATTGGTAGTCTGACGCCTATTGGCAATGACCCAGAGACAATGTGGAAGGCGCAGCAGGAAGCTCGCAACGGCGTCGGTGCGATTACGCATTTTGATGCGACTCATTTCCCGACGAAGTTTGCGGCTGAAGTCCGCAATTTCGACTTTGATTCCTGCGTTGAAGATCCAGCTCGCTTCGCTGACGCCGGGCGGAATATTCGTTATGCCATCGGCGCGGCGACTCAGGCCGTCACGGATTCCGGGATTCATGACGACCAGCGGTTTGATCCAGCTCGGTTTGGAGTTTATCTCGGTGCCGGTGAAGGCCAACAGGACTTCATGCAGTTTATGAATCTGGTGGCCGGCTCCTTTAAAGATGGGGAAGCCGACCTGCAGAAGTTCACTAACGAATTCATCAAGAGCATGAATCCTCGGTTCGAGCTGGAGCTTGAACCCAACATGCCGGCCGCTCATCTTTCCAGCATTTTCAATGCTCAGGGACCAAATCTGAACTGCCTGACAGCCTGTGCGGCCTCCAGTCAGGCAATTGGAGAAGCCACCGAGATCATCCGCCGTGGTGATGCTGACCTGATGCTGTCCGGTGGTGCTCACAGCATGATTCATCCGTTCGGCGTGACGGGCTTCAATCTTTTGACAGCTCTGTCCGAACGCAATAGTTCTCCGCAGACGGCTTCTCGTCCCTTCGACCTCAACCGTGACGGCTTTGTGCTCGGCGAAGGCGCTGGCATGCTGATGCTGGAAGAGCTTGAGCATGCTCGAAAACGCGGTGCAAAAATCTACGGCGAAATTCGTGGCTACGGCTCCACTGCTGACGCGTTCCGAATTACCGACATTCACCCGGAAGGTCGTGGGGCGATCAGTTGTATCAAGATGGCCCTGCGTGACGCAGAGATGAATGCGGAAGAGATCGGTTACGTGAATGCTCACGGCACCAGTACCAAGGTCAATGATCAGGTCGAAACAGCCGCGATCAAAGGCGGTCTGGGTGAACATGCCCGGAAGACACCTGTCTCCAGCATCAAGAGCATGATGGGGCATCTGATCGCCGCGGCCGGGGCCGTCGAAGCGATCACCTGCCTGCTGGCAATTCGCGATGGGGTATTACCGCCAACCATCAATTACGAAACGCCGGACCCCGATTGTGATCTGGACTGCATTCCCAATCAGGCACGTCAGACACGCGTTAAAGCCGCACTTTCCAATAGCTTCGGTTTTGGCGGCCAGAACGTTGCTTTGATCATTTCCGAATTCAAGGGCTGATCATCGGCCAAAAGTATGAGCGATCCCTCGTTGTCCGGTCTATGCTGTCAGTGTAGTCGGGCGTCTCACGCGAATGCGGAGTTAAAGCGGTGGTGGTGATTGTCGGGGTAGTTGCGATCCTTGCCGTTATGCTTCTTACGGAGCGTGGCTTTCGCAGGTTCGTTTCTCCAAAGATCCGTGATATTTTCGAGAACGTTCCGCCGTTTAACGTTGTTCCCGAGCCGGAAAACCCCGACGCTCAGCGTATTCAATTCAGGACTTCAGACGGGCTTCTGCTGCGAGGAAGTCTGCTGAACGCCGATGTCCCCAATCCTCCCGCTCTGGTCCTGTTCCTGCCGGAATTGCATGGCAGCCATTGGACAGCTCGACGCTACTGTGATGCCCTTCTGAAGCAGCAGTACATGGTTCTGTCATTCGACTTTCGCAATCAGGGTGAAAGTGAATCGATGGCCGGCTATTTGCCCATCCATTGGATGACCGAATATGAAATGATCGACGTCGAAGGAGCTCTGGAGTTTGTCGAGTCAAACCAGCAACTCGATAGTTTGCCGCTGGTTGTGTTCGGTGTCAGCCGAGGCGGAGTCGCCGCGCTGCTGACCGGCTGCCGCTATCCTCGTATTCGCGCTGTCATCTCCGACAGCGCGTTTGGCACGATGGCGATGATTCGTTTCTTCGTGGACCGTTTTGTGAAACACGTGATTCCCGAATGGCTGTTTGCTCTGCTCCCGAACTGGCACATAAAAATCACTCTGAAACAGGCCGTGCATCTCAGTGAAGCCGGGCGAAATTGCCGGTATGCTCACCTGGAAGATGAAGTCAAAGGACTCGAATCAGCCAACGTGCTGCTGATCTCGGGGGCCCGCGATTCTTACGTGACACCCGTGATCGCCGGCAAACTTCACGAAGTGGTCGGGAAACAGGCGGAGTTATGGCTGGTTCCCGGCGCGAAACACAATATGTCCCGCGCGGTCCAGACGGAAGAATACGACCGCCGCATCGTGGCTCATTTTGAGCGTTGCCTGAAGCCCGCAGCCGTCACAGCAGCAGCCAGTGAACAACGACCGGCCTCGCATCGCCAAATCACGCCTGTCGCGGTTTCCGAAGCCACCTGATCATTCCAGAGGCCACTGCCCGTCCTTGAATTCTCCGAGCATCAGCTCAGCAGGCTTCACGACCACATGGGTCAGCCGCTGACGCTTCCATGTGTAAGTGATGTGGACTTGCCCGTCGCTCTTCTGAATGACTGCGGGATAAGAGAATTCGGCTTTCGCTTCATTGTCCAGCAGCAAAGCGGGCTTCCAGTTGATCCCATCCGAGCTCACCGCCACGTTCATCATAGCGCGAGCACGAGGCGAACCGGAACCGCGATGAGTATGGTTATAGACCAGAAGGTGTCGACCATCGGCGAGCGTCACACCGTCAATGCCGCTGTTCGGATTTGGGAGATCAATCGGTGTCAGTTCCGACCATGTCTTACCATCGTCTTTGCTGACGGTGGAGAGAATGCTGCCTTCACCATTCTTATTGCGGCAGAGAGCCTGAATGGCGCCGTCGGGATGCCGCAGCAATGTCGGCTGAATCGCTCCGACGGTTTTCCCATCATGAATCGCCGGAGTCCGCTGCCACGTCTTGCCGTGGTCTGACGTCATTTCAAAGTGGACTCGCCAGCCATCAAATTCAGTGCTGCTTCCGCAAAGCAGAGCGCCGCTCTTCAGCAGAATGGGCTTATTGCGGACGGGACCATCAATGTGTTCCGGCAATCGCTCGGCCGTTGACCACGTCTTCCCGTCATCCAGCGATTGAGCCTTCATGCCCCACCAACTGTCCGGAGTTGGGCCGCACTTCCAGAACAACATCAACGGGCCGTTTGCATACTGGTACAGAACCGGATTCCACGTGGGATGGCGGTGAGGTTTGCCATCAACCCCGACATACTGAACGCCATCGGCAACCTCGACCGGCGTCAGCCATTTTCCGTGCTCCTGTCGCGAAACCCAAATGCCCACATCGGGATGCTTCTCCTCGGTTCCGCCAAACCATGCCGCTACAAGACCGCTTGGTGTTTCTTCAATTGTTGAAGCATGACACTCTGGAAATGGCGCTTCGTTGTAGATGAATTCTCGCAACACGATCCCGGGCTGTTCGGCCGCTGCGAGAAAACTGGTTTGCAACAGGAACGCCAGAATGGCGATGCGAACTGGCACGAAAAGCGGACTTAAGCGACGGCCGGACATGTGTCGTTCCCCGGTGAGTAATGCGGCTGAAAGGATCAGGAGCGTTTCAGTATACGATACGCCCGCAAAAAGTGCAGGTCTCGGGCACGCGTCAAAACAAGGTGGGTGTAGTCGCGGATTTCGGTAGGTCCTGCCTGCCGGGCAGGACTTCGCGGCTAGCCGCGACCTCTGTGCATGTGAATCGTCAGTATCGGCTTGCCATCTCATTGGCACGTCGATCAAGGTTCGACTACGGCGAAAGTCCTTTCCGGCAGAAAGGAACTACTTCAACAACCATCCGCGACTACACCCAACAAGGTGACCAGGACTCTTCGCCTCGAGTAATTCAACGGCGGAATTCCGAAGTGCAAAGTTATCCGCCCCACTTCGCTCACCGCACGTCGACTGAGTTCGTGGTGCCGACATCCGTCGGCATTGTTGCACAAGTTTCCAATCGAATGCTGGATGAAGGCAGTACTTCAGGCTGAATACGCGTCTGCAACCGGGACCAATCGATCGGGCGACTACACCGAAAACTCCTTCACCATCTGCTCGTCGATGGTGATTCCAAGGCCCGGCCCGGTCGGCACGGAAACCATTCCATCCTGCAGCGGGAACGCGCCTTTCGCGAGGCCGTCGCGCCATGGGTTTTCGGATTGGTCGAGTTCCAGCAGAGGCGTGTCGGTCGGAAATCCCCAGTGAGGATCCGGCAGGATCGAAAGCAACTGCACCGTGGCCGCGATCAGGATATCCGCACCCCAGCAATGAGGAATACAGCGAAGACCAGACAGAGCAGCCATCTCGGCGATGAACAAGGCTTCGGCGAATCCACCGCACAGACTGACATCCGGCTGAATGATATCCATCGCACGCCGATCAATCAGTTCTTTCGCCGAAGCTCGCCCATCAACAGCTTCGCCCGCTGCCAACGACAACGGCAACTTGTTGCGCAATTCTTCATACGCTGCGTACTTCGGAGACTGCGGCAACGGCTCCTCGAAACATTCGAAGTTCAGGTCATTCAGAACATGCCCCATACGCACGGCCGACTCCATCGTATACGCTGCGTTGCCGTCGGCCATCAGCAGCACGTCGGGGCCAACAACTTCACGAACGGCGGCTGCCAGCTTGGCTTCGCGAGCCACAGGATATCGTCCTAGACGCATCTTCAGGGCGCGGAAGCCCTGCTTAACAAGAGTGGCGGCCTCCAGTGGAAAATGCGTTTCCGGTTCGACTCCTTCGAGATAATTCATGGCTGACGCATAAGCCGGAACTTTGTCTCGCAGCCGCCCGCCGAACAATTCGGCCACGGAGAGATTCAGCACCTTGCCTCGCAGGTCGTTCAAAGCCATGTCGAGCCCGGCGACAGCCAGTGCGTTGCCGAAGTTGGCTCCCCAGAGCGATCGCCAGAGCCGCCGATACTGCAATGGATTCTGCCCGATGAGTGCAAGACCCAGCTCATCGATCGCTGCCCGAGTGCCCGGCAGAGGAGCCGTTTCACCCCACCCAATATGGCCTTCGTTCGATTCGATCCGAACCAGGAGAGTTTCGCGAGTTTTATCAAGCGGTACAGAAACCGAGACGCCGAACGGCTGCTGCAACTCATGCCGCAACAGGAAGGTTTGGACCACCTTGATGGTACACCTGCGAGCTTGATCCGTGTTCTCGGCAACTTGTCCTGCTGCGGGAGCTGCCTGCACAGTTCCGGCAGTCAGGATTGCGGCGGTTCGAAGTAATCCCCGTCGATCGAAACGTGAACTCATCGTGATCTCGCAGGCAGAGCAGAAAGCGGTGAAGAAGCATCAGCGGATTATTTGCGAATTGAGTACTCACCGCAAACGATCAGAGTTCAAGTACGCATGAACTCGCCCCGGATTGAACCGTGAGGAATCTTTCGTAGCCATTACCATCGAGCCTCGCTCCGGAAGGATCGGCATTTGAGCTTTACCGCTGAGCGGCACTTCATGGAAGCCCGGCCTTACAACGCCGGGACAACAACACCAACAATCGATTGTGTCGCGGCGCGACAATTGATGTGCGTTCGCCTTGCCTTCCAATTTGCAATCTCAAATCTCATGCCCTCGACCCTTTGCGCCTCCGCGTCTTTGCGTGCCAAAAACCACTCACCTCGCCCTTCATTCTGAAATCTCAAATCTCAAATCTGAAGTTCCCCAGAAATGGTAGGCGCTCTGGATTGGATGTTTTGGACTCTGCACGGCGCGTTGTCCAAATGTGATCTATCATCATGTGTCAGACGAAACGGAGATGAGCTCTGCTGAGGAGCAACTCATCAAGGGATA
>CAIXQV010000050.1 GCA_903921605.1 uncultured Planctomycetaceae bacterium
ACAGCTTCCTCTTCCGTTGCTTTAATCGCTCCGGAAGCTTTCAGGCTGGCGACCATCTCGCGGATCACGTCTTCTTTTTTCGATGACTTAAGATCTGGAAGAATGGCATCGCGAATAACAAACTCAGACAATTTAATTGCAACTCTCTCAACTTATCGAGCAGGCGAAACCAGAAAACGGTCGCCCAAAAAAAGCACTTGAGCCCTGCCAAAACATTCAATCTCGATTCGGGCAGAACTGTGAATCATAAACAGGGCATTGTGCCCATATGCAGCGGGAAGTCAAAGACGCCCAACGCATTTATCTATCACCGATATTTCCAACAGCCATTCAACCTCCTGAACCTGACTAAAACTCCGGTTCAGATGAACAGCAGTCAGGAGTCAACAATAGAACCGGGGCGGGCACTCTTGCGGATGCATTCCGAAGTGATTCCCAGGTCTGTGAGGAGCCTGTCCTGATCTTGTCAGGCGACTAAAGTCTTACTCTGCCTTGCCAGCTTTGTCGGATTCATCCGTTTTGACTGGAATATCTTTGATAGAAGCCTGATGTTTGTGGTCTCTGTGTTTTTCTTTGTACTTATGGACCTGATGTTCCATTTTGTGCAGGCACTTATCAAACGTAGCGCCAGCGTCTTCGCCTTCAACATGGGCCACGATGGTATGGAAGCCATCGATCTCCACCAGCATTTCCACATCAACTCGCGGGCCTTCGAATTCGAGAGTGACGTCGATTTCGCTGACGGTGTTCAGGTATCGAACCAGCTTCTCCGCCTTTTGAGTGATGATTTCTCGCAGTTCCGGTCGGATGCTGCCGTGACGACAGGTGATAGCTACCTGCATTCCAGATTTCCTTCAATTCAGTGAAACATTCGATGGGTATGTCGAAGGTGGGGAATCCCCGAATTTCCAATCATGCCTCGTCAAAGGGGGCATTTTTTCAATCATACCACCGCGAATGAATAAGGTGCCGCGATTCTAGAAGGAAGAGCCAAACAGGAAAAGCGGTAGGCGCGGGTTCTTCGGGTGAAGAACGAAAGTTCAGCCCCGCGGTGGTCGGAAGATTCGCCAGTGGACGGAAAATGCCAGGGACATTGCCCCAAGTGGACGAGGGAATCGTTAACTGTCATTGGTTAACTGAGCACTTTCCACAGGGATGGGAAGAAAGTCTATTTTGCCTGCGAAGTCGTCGGTACGCTTGTGGCCGGAAGAGTCATTTTCCGCCTTGCTAAGAATAGGGCAACTACTCCTTTGGCATCCATGACGAGGCTGAACCCGGCTGGGATGAGAATCAATGTGAAGATGGTCGACACGATCATTCCTCCCAGAACGACCGCGCCAAGGCCCTGGTAAAGTTCGCTGCCTGCGCCAAGGCTGAAGACGAAGTGGCCGTCCTGCCAGCTTGGTAAAGGAACGACCAGTGGCAGCATTCCGAGTACTGTCGACAGCGTGCTCATCACGATCGGTCGCATTCGAGTTCGCACAGTTTCGCAAACTGCGTCGACGGAGTTCATGCCCTCTTCACGCATGTAGTTCAGTCCCTGATGCACAATCAGAATCGCGTTGTTCACAACGGTGCCGATCAGAATCACAAAGCCGAGCATCGTCAGCATGTCAAGCGGCGCAACGATGAACAAATTGAGGATCTTCAGGCCGCCAAGGCCACCGACCAAAGCCAGCGCAACGCTGATCATGACCACCAGAGGGTA
>CAIXQV010000051.1 GCA_903921605.1 uncultured Planctomycetaceae bacterium
TATCCCTTGATGAGTTGCTCCTCAGCAGAGCTCATCTCCGTTTCGTCTGACACATGATGATAGATCACATTTGGACAACGCGCCGTGCAGAGTCCAAAACATCCAATCCAGAGCGCCTACCATTTCTGGGGAACTTCAGATCACAATCGAATACCAGTGTATTCGGCTGTTTCCTGCATTGCAATTGACTCTATTCAATTGCACTGTTTTGCACCCCATTTCACCCCGAAGTGGTGAGAAGTGGTGAGTAAATGACTTGGCATCTCCTCGGCCATGTTCAAATCTCAGCGATTCTGTGGAAAAGTGTACGCGGTTAACGTGCGGTTCTGCCGTTCCATCCGCTCCAACATTTCCGGCCCCATGCCTGACGGAACTGCTGCTGCTGCTGTGGTGTTCAGCATTTGCATGTCGTGGGCAGAAAAATTGATTGCTCGATGGGACACCATTCCGCAGACAGGCCGGGAAGGACCCAAACATGGGGGACTGCCTTTTTTTGTTCTCACCACAATTGCTGGTTCCGTGAACAAAAAAAGTGCCATCGACCACCACTGCCGACGGTCGCAAGTGCTGGGAGGGACCCGGATATTCGCCAATTTTGTGGACGCATACACGTGCGGGCACAGGGTATCGTGGTCCGTGCGTCAACCAGATTTCACCCACCGCCCCGCACCGGCCCCCACCCCGATGGATAATTTCCCGTCGGCATGTTCTTGATTGCCTCGGCGAATCCTTAGAGACACATTCGCTCCGCAGCGTACCCTGCGTGGCCTGCCGGGGATTTCGGGAGGACCCAATCACTGACCAGACAAACCGGCCCCAGACCCCGAGATTGTATCTCCCGCCGGACTGTGTGTGACAGCATTCGGGGCTTTACTGATCTCATCTGGTTTTGAGTCGTGAGACGGGACCCAAAGACACCCGGGGCTTGACGATTGCAGAGTGCCCCCAGACCCCAACGAAGGGCAGACGCACAGACTTTCTGTTGTGACCCCGGGACTGATTCGGGCGTGTGACAATTACCAAACCCCAAAGGGACCCGCTGCCAATTCTGACCGGACACAATGCCCCTGACCCCACGCAACACGCTCTGTCTGCCGTAAGCAAAACAAACTGTCGAGCTGCTGTCGGCGTGTGTGGTAAGGCGGCAAAGTGCCACAGGGGGACCCGTCGTTCGAACCCGTTCCTTGCCGGTATTGCAAGCTGCGGCTGGATGCCCTCCTGTGATCGCAATTAGACACGAACCATCTGCGTTCGGCAATGATTTGTTACGCCGTGCCACTCGGTCAGCAGCACCCCAGCTTGATGCTGGATTCATCAGGGGTCTGTTGACAATCTCCAGCGAATCAGTTGTTGTGTCGTCTGCGTCAGTGACACCTTGCTGCTTGGAACCTTTTTGGAAAGAGGCATCTGGAAAGTAGAGAAACCAAATGTGGCAGGAACTCATGCTGAATGTCCCGAAGATTCTATTGCTGTGGGCGGTTTTTTCAGTTACCGCAGTCGCGATTCTATTTGTGTCTCTGCATGCTTTAATTCGAGCAACCGGCTGGTTTGAAAAGCGTTTTGAATCGACTCATTTGAAACGTGTCAGAGTGAATTTTGAGGAAAACTACAGTCAGGAGTTTTGTGAATCAACGTGGGGCGTGAGAGTTGTCGCTGTTGCCCAAGAAGAGTCTCGAGACATCGTGAGAGTTTTCTTTGGCGACATGCGTCCTCAACAGTTCAAGGTGTTTTTTGTGGATCGGTGCAGTGGAGACATTGTGGAGTTGGTCGGTCGTGAGTGTGAGCCGTTCGAACTTCGCCACTGGTATTAGTCTTTTGGCAATGGGCATTCAGCTCTATACGGCTTGACTATTACAAACAAACTGATCGGGCCGAATAGTTCCCCCATGCTCTGTCCGGCTCAAGCTTTATCAGCGGTCTACAACAGAACAACTGGAAACGTGTCCTTTCTGCCTACAAGTTGCTCAACCAGTTCGGTCCCCATAGAACCCAACAGGCGAATCTCAGCCAGCACCACGCCACGCTGGTGGTTCCGTTTGTCGATCAGGAACTCCCTGCCCGTTTGGTATTCAGTGACATCGTATCCGGACTGTCGCACTCCGTCGGCCATGTCACGGCATTGATGCCGATCCTGCATGATAAGAAAAACGGTGGCCTTCTTGTCCGATGCCTTCTTAGCCATTGGTGCCGTTCCATGGGTGGGGGTTACAGTGTCCTCACGAATGATAGCTATGCAACTTTTGACGTCCAGGCGGCCGATTGCGGAAAAGTTCCCTTCAAGGCGCAAGAAGAGTCAACACCGCATCGAATCCATGATCATGCGTTCGTTAATCGTTTGATGTTTCGCTGTTGAGTTGCGTCGTTTGAATTCGTCGCATTTGATTGCGTTGGATGAGCGGACCGGCAATCGCACCGACGATCGAGCCCAATAAGAACTGCTTGATTGTTTCAGACCAAAATATCTTGTCATTCATTCCCAGAAGAATTCCGCCACCAGTCATGATTGCGAACGAAAGCCCCATCAAAAAGGCCCAACTAATGAATGCTGGCAGCCTCAGCTTTGAAAGAACTATTGCACCAAATACACCAATAAACGCTGACATCCCAACTAACATCAAGCCGTTCTTGACTGCCCAGTCGAACCCCTGCGCGGCGTCGCCGCCTTCTCCGAACGCACCATCGCAATAGCCCATCACCGCACCCACAATGAAAATCGACAATCCGAGACCGCAAAAAACGGCGGCACTTACGATCCACGGTCGCTTTGTTGTTTCTTTCATGCTGCACCCATAGACAAGGTAGAACGATGTCGGTGACGGGATTCGAAGTCATTGATTAGCGATTTTACCACTGGTGATACATTCTGCCACTGTCCCACCAAACCCGGCGTGCACTTTATTAAATCCCATGCGTGCAAAGTCGCGGCGAGCCACGAAGTCCTTTCCGGCAGGCAGGATTTTCTCCGCAGGCGAACCCCCGCGCGATGCTGTCCCACTAAATTCGGCTTGATTTAAGCAAACCGCCTGCGCCCAAAGTGACCGCTAGCAACAAAGGCCCGATCGGTCAGCGGCACCTGCGGAAGTCCGCGACTACGCCATTTGTTTGATAATTTGAGCCGGACGCTTGCAGAAGTGACTGGCGACTCTGTTAGAAACCTATGCAATACTGACTCCTGATCAGTCTTCCCTGCTCACAGAATTTCCCACCGCGTGATTTTTCCGGACAGATCTTTTGTAAGAGGAATTTCGATGACGAATAGACGCGGGCATTTTACTTGTCGGCTAATCGCAGTTGTTCTGCTGGCTTTCGCTTTCAACTCGACCTCCGAAACAACTCAAGCCGCTGAAGACGCCGAGTACGAATGGAAACTGGTCACAATGAAAGCGCCATGGATGGGGCGCGATGGAGCGGGGATTCTGAGCTTCAAAGGTGAGCTCTTCCTGCTGGGAGGATGGAACCCCGGCAATCGTGCTGTCTTCCCGATGATCTGCAACAACGATGTCTGGTCATCCAAAGACGGCGCCGAGTGGGCTCTGATGAAACCGAACACTTTCAAAGACGCATCTTTCGACCGTGCCTCTGACTGGGAAGGTCGACACACCGCCGGCTACGTTGTTTACAAAGACAAAATGTGGATCATCGGTGGCGACGCCAATCAAAGACACTACCAGAATGATGTCTGGAACTCTGACGACGGCAAGACATGGAACTATGTCAACAAGGGAAAAGATGTCCCATGGGCTCCAAGAGTTTTGCATTACACCGTCGTGCACGATGACAAGATGTGGGTGATTGGAGGCCAGAATCTGCCGCAGTTCGGTGGTGGCGACGAAGACTTCTTTTATCAGGATGCGTGGACGTCGACTGATGGCGTGGAATGGACTCTGGTAAAGCCTGAGGAACCGCGTTGGTCACCGCGAGGAATGATCGGCGGAGCAGCCGTGATGAACGGACGAATCTGGATGCTTGGTGGCGGTCGGTATGATACTCCTCGAGTCGGCCGGTTGTTTCATAACGATGTCTGGAGTTCCGCTGACGGAGTTCACTGGACTGAACATACCAAAGCGGCTCCCTGGCATCCTCGCCAGTACCATGACGTGGCGGCCTGGGACAATAAGCTCTGGGTGATGGAGGGATATCACGTCGAAGGAGGAAACCGCAACGACGTGTGGTATTCAGCGGACGGCGTTGAATGGAAGGAACTGCCCAACACGCCATGGAAACCGCGCCACGCCGCAAGTCTCGTCGTTCACAACGGAGTCCTGTGGATGATTGCTGGCAATAATATGGAACCAGATGTCTGGCGGCTGGAACGCAAGTAATATTGCGGCAGTCGATTACCCTTTGGATTGATCAACGACAGTATGGCTGTACGGTGAGTCGGCCGGTCCCGGGTTTGCAGAAATCACCGGGACCGTGCCGTTTTCATGACCGTTCCACCATTCTTCAGCCGTTGCTTCCGGCCAGTCGCCTCTTGCAGGCACTTCTGTCAACAGATGAGCAAGTTCGCGAGCAGTATTCGGCCGGCGAGTTCTGACTTTGTCCAGACAACGCAGTAGTGCTGCTTCAAGCTCGGGTGAAATCGCCTGCTTTGTTCGCTGCGACGGTGGAACTGGAACTGCATCAATGTGCATCTGGCAGAGTTGAATCAACGTTTCGGCCTCAAAGACCGGCTGTCCCGTCAGCAGAAAGTATCCCAACGCTCCCACAGCATAGAGGTCGCTGCGAGCATCCACGGAGCCGGGCGACTGAATGGCTTCCGGGGCCATATACAGCGGAGTGCCAGTCAGAGAATTGGCCATTGTCATGGCGGCTTGTTTCGAATCATCCACCGCCTTGACCAAACCAAAGTCAAGCACCTTGACAACGTCTGACTCCGCACCACGACGATTGAGCATTACGTTGGCTGGCTTGATGTCGCGGTGGACCAATCCCTGTGAGTGAGCTTCGTACAGCGATCCGCAGATCTGGCGCAGAATGTTGACGACTCGACCTTCAGGCTGAGGACCGTATTTTTCCACCAGCTCCTGAAGATCAAGGCCATCCAGATACTCCATCGCGTAGTAGAAGACTCCTTCCGGTGTGCGTCCGTAATCGTAGATCGCAATCGTATTCGGATGATTCAGTTTGCAGGTAATTTGCACCTCACGCTCAAAGCGATGGATTGAAGCGTCGTTGACCTTGTCCACGTTCAAAAGCTTTATCGCAGCCGGACGGCGCAACATCGCATGGTGGCCTTTGAACACAACCCCCATTCCGCCAGAGCCTAGCTTCTCTTCCAGTTCATACTGCCCCAGCTGTTTGAGTTCAATGGCCGTCTTCTGAGCTTCACGCTGCAGCCGTGCGACTCGTACGGTGAACAGGAAAATGGCTACGGAGCTTGTTGCAAGCAGGACCAGCAAACTTCGAAAGGTCCACTGCAGAATTGTGAGAGGGCGATAGGCCTCCGTGCGATCAAGCTCGGTGACAACTCCCATTTCAAACTCCGGGAACCACTTCCAGGCACCCAGCGTACAAACACCGCGATAATCTCGGTAGCCCTCGATGTCGACGCCATCGATGCCGCTGATCGCTGAGGCAACACCTTTGGTCAGTGGCTGTTGCGATCGACGCACTGTCGGCCGATATCCCTCCATCATGTTGCCGCCCGGATCCCGGAGCTGGACATTCAGAATTGAACGAGCTCCTTCGCGATCCGGCAAAATGCCACACAGAAACAAATCCTCATCGAAGCGGCTGTTGGAGACCATTAACCCTGTTTTGTCGAAGGCATAGGTCTCTCCCGAGGCGCCGAACTGGCCAAGCTGCAGGATTCTTGTGAACTCCAGCTCTGGACGAATTCTCAGCGCGAGCACTCCGATGACTTCAAAATCGGTATCACGCACCGGCGCGCAGACGAGCATTGTGGGCACGCCGGAACGCAGACGTCCGGTTTCGTCTTTCAGCATCACCACACTGCCAAACGGAGGCGTGATTGAAGCTTCGCCTTTCAGGGCTTTCTGAAACAGCGTTTCAAACTCAGGGAGGATTGCACGTCCGATGAGTTCGTCAGTCGCCGCAGCAATTACCTTGCGAGACTTATCCGCGATAATGTAACCCGCGTAGTCATGAGATGACAATGTTGGTCCCAGTTGCTTTGCCAGCAGCCGTCGCAGTTCGGGCACATCCGTTGCCGACACATCGCCAACAGTCGCTTCCTCGTGCTCAATCAGCTGGTGAACGGTGTCGCGGATCGCCTGATTATTAGCCGTGGAGGTCGCATTGGCGATGTTTGTGCGAATCCAGTTGTGCAGCATCTCGGATTCAACGGACAGCAGTGACTCCAACTGCGACTGCATATTCGCGCGCATCGTGGTCGAGATGGCACGACTGACGAAGTAGCCAAGCGTGCCGAGCAGCAATGTGGCCACAATCGGCCAGATCCAGATCTGCTTGCGGAGGAACA
>CAIXQV010000052.1 GCA_903921605.1 uncultured Planctomycetaceae bacterium
GCCGAACGATCGCAATCTCCATAAAACAATCCGTATGCCTTTGAGTTCGGCAGGATTTGCAGAAGTGCAATCTGTTTGCTGGAAAGTTTCCCAACTTCGCTGAAAGAGCGTCGCGAACAGTCTATGAGTACCGGGTGCTCTAACTGAAACACTTCTTCCAGTCCCGCAAAATAGGGGAAGTGAGCCCGACCGCGATGCGCCGCCTTAGATTAGACCTACGTTCAGCCGTTGTCCCACAGTGTTCACAAAAACAGGCGTTTCAATTGAGTATCGCTCACTGTGTTGGTCAAATCCGCCACTGCTGTTACGTCCGCGTTGCTGCAGGGGCGGTCGACGCTCTCAAGTCGGCCACCAGTTTTCCTGGTCACCCCACTGAATCCTGACTTCCCACCTGATCAATCTGGAGGTTTCACACCGTGAAGTTTTTCCATCGTGCCACTGCCGGCCTTTCCGCGAGATATCTCGCGGCCGCACTGGGTGTTTCTGCACTTGCAAATCAAGTATGTCTGGCAGCTCCCCCGAAACCAATAGCTTCCACCGCGATCGTCAACACAGAAACTCCTGGACACGCCGCGAAGATCGAAGCCGACATCAAGGGACAGAAAAATCTGTACCTCGTCGTCTCGGACGGCGGCAACGGATTCGGCAGTGACTGGGCGAACTGGGCCGAGCCAAAACTCATCGGACCAAAAGGTGATATGAAGCTCACCGACCTGAAATGGAAGAACGCCTCAGCAGACTGGGGCAATGTCAGCATTAATAAGAACGTCAACGGTGGCGACATGAAAATCGCTGGCAAGCCCGTCGAGTTCGGGATCGGCACGCATGCAAATTCGATCATCCACTTTGAACTGCCAGAAGGCTACGACAAGTTCGTTGCTCGCGCTGGCATCGACAACGGCGGCAGCGATCAGGGCATGGGCAGCAGCATCCAGTTCTTTGTCTACACGTCCGCTCCGGGACCGATCGGACAGAATGCTCCCGTCGACCGCACTCCCGAAAACGCTGTGGCAGGACTCGATGTGGCCGATGGCGTCGAACTGAATCTGTTCGCAGCTGAACCGATGCTGCTGAGTCCATCGAATATTGACATCGATCATCTCGGTCGCGTTTGGGTTTGCGAAATCGTCAACTATCGACGCTTCGCCAACGGCAACAATGCAGAGCGAGTCGAAGGTGACCGCATTCTGATTCTGGAAGACACCAACGGCGATGGCATGGCCGACAAGGAAACCGTGTTCTATCAGGGCCACGAAATTGATTCAGCTCACGGTGTCTGCGTGCTGGGCAATCGAGTCATCGTCTCCGCGGGCGACAGCGTGTTCAGCTTCTACGACGATAACGGCGACTCCAAAGCCGATCGCAAGGAAGTACTCTTCACCGGCATCAAGGGAACTCAGCACGACCACGGGATTCACAGCTTTACGTTCGGCCCAGACGGTCGACTGTACTTCAACTTCGGCAACAGCGGTGAAGAACTGCACAATCCGGATGGTTCGATCGTCGTTGATGTCGCGGGCAACGAAGTACGAGCCGCTCGCAAGCCGTATCAGGAAGGCATGGCGTTTCGTTGCGAACTGGACGGCAGCAAAGTCGATACGCTCGGCTGGAATTTTCGTAACAACTGGGAACTGTGTGTCGACAGCTTCGGCACGGTTTGGCAATCTGATAACGATGACGACGGCAATAAAGGCGTGCGCATCAACTATGTGATGGAATACGGCAACTACGGTTACAAGGATGAAATCACCGGAGCCGGCTGGCAGACGCCTCGCACGAATATGGAAGAAGAGATTCCTCGCCGCCATTGGCATCTGAACGATCCGGGCGTTGTGCCAAATCTGCTGCAGACCGGAGCAGGTTCACCGACCGGTATTCTGATCTACGAAGGCGACAAACTGCCTGAGCGATTCATCAATCAGCTCATCCATTGCGACGCGGGTCCCAACGTGGTTCGCAGCTATGCAGTGACCGACGATGGAGCTGGCTACAAGGCCGAGATCAATGACATCCTGAATGGAACTCGCGACCAGTGGTTCCGTCCATCGGATGTCTGCGTGGCTCCGGATGGATCCTTGATTGTGGCCGACTGGTACGATCCGGGCGTTGGTGGTCACCGTCAGGGTGACATCGACCGAGGCCGCTTGTTCCGAGTCGCATTGCCCGGCCAGAAGTATTCTGTTCCAAAGCACGACTTTTCAACTGTCGAGGGCGCCGCTGAAGCTCTGAAGAGCCCCAACACGGCGACCCGATATCTGGCTTTCACCAAACTGAAAGAATCCGGCGCCGCGGCAGAAGCAGTGCTAGAAAAAATGTTCGAATCCGATCCTAACCCACGGTTCCGCTCACGAGCCTTGTGGTTGCTGGGCCAGATCGACGGGAAGACTCAGAAGTATGTAGACCTCGCGATTGCAGATAAGGACAAGGACATTCGCATCGCGGGCATTCGGTTGGCTCGACGAATGGAAGTTGATGTCATCCCAGTCGTAGAAAAGCTGGTGAAGGATGAATCGCCTCAGGTGCGACGGGAGTGTGCGATCGCTCTGCGGCATGTCAAATCATCTGAGAAACCAAGACTGCTGTCAGAGCTAATCGTGTCGTACACGAAATCGGATCGTTGGTATCTGGAATCGCTGGGAGTGTCGGCCCATTCGGCCGAAGACTGGGATGCCTGCCTTCATGCTTATCTGGATCAACCCCGCGGTAAGCTCGATGCGTGGCTACTTGAGGAGCTGGCGTGGAGGTCTCGAGGTGAGAGATCGCGGGGAATGAAGGCAACACTGTTTGTCAACATCGCCAAGCATCCAGAGAAGTGGGAGAATCCACGCTTGTTACTTTCGCGGTTGTTTCGAAGCCTGGATTTTGAAAACCGGGAAGCAACGAGTGAAATGGCCTTGAGACGCCTTCGAACAAGCGAAATCGAATCCTTCGCACCGAGTATCGCGACCTTCATCATCTCTGAATTCTTGCAGCGAGTTTCGACTAACTTAAACAAACAGCCTGACGCAAAAGCCGCATTGGAAATTGCTCTCGAAGCGGCAAAAGGGACATCTTCGTACGCTCAACTTGTCAAGCGATTTGAAGTGAGTGAAGCATATGGTGCATTACTGGAAGAAGCTCAGGAGAAACCATCCGAACAACTCGGCGTCGAAGCCATCGTAGCGCTTCTGGAACTCAAGCAATGGGATCTGATCGGCAACGCTTTACGGGGCGATGATACAGCAGCAGCGATTGCAACAGCAGATGCTCTTGGCAATTCACAGAACGGTGCAATCAGTGGCCTGCTTCTGCCGGTTGTGACGAATGCAGAAGTGAACATCGACGTCCGTCGAGCTGCGGTCAAGGCGGCTTCGAAGGCGGGCAATGCGGCGATGGAGTTGGTGAAGCTTGTTGACGAGAAGACTCTCGATCCGGAGCTGGAGCAGTCCGTTGCGGCCGCTCTGCATAGTTCTCCGCACCGAAACGCTCGCGAGGCGGCTCAGCGGTTGTTCCCATTGCCGCCGTCGAAGGACAACATGCCAACACCGCCAATCAGCGAACTGGCCAAGTTGCAGGGCGATGTTGCTAATGGTCGTATGGTGTACTTCTCCACCGGCACCTGTCACAAGTGCCATGTGGTTGACGGCATGGGTCGTGAGATCGGGCCGAACCTGACTGAGATCGGC
>CAIXQV010000053.1 GCA_903921605.1 uncultured Planctomycetaceae bacterium
CGCGCTTGGATTGTTCGCGGCCAGCATCTGATGGACGGTCAGCAGTTCAATGCCGCGATTCAGGACTTCAATCGGGCCCTGACCGTCAGTCCGGGCAACGCCCAGGCTCTGTTTGATCGAGCAGTCGCATGGGTCAGGATTGGCGACCACCAGAAGGCTATGCTGGACTGTGATGAATCCATCGTCGCGAATCCGTCGCTGGAAGCCTACTCCCTGCGAGGCGATCTGTGGCTGCGACTGGAGAACCTCGACCTGGCAATTGCTGATTTTGAATCAGCAAAACGCTTTGATGAGCAGGTCGCGGTCGCTTATGAACAGCGTGCAGAAAAACAACGTGCGGCCGGTGCGACCACAGAAGCCGATGAAGATCAGGCTCGCGCCAAAGAAATTCGCGAAGCAATGATTGAGAAGCCTGCAGCCGCTCGCGACACAAGCACGGCCGAAGGCTTCAACCCGGACTCCTCGGTTCAGTAATCCAGCCAGATACCGCCGCCGACCAGATTCTCCCAACGGTCGAAGAATTCATACTGCAATGATGGGCCGTTGTAATAGTTCAGCCCGAGACGCAGGCGGCGTTTAGAATGTTCGCCCTGCCAGCCCCAGCCGGCCACGACATTCACTCCGCCGTTAAAATCGAAGTCTTCGCGGAGATGAGTATTCACGGCCGCAAATGGCGCCCCCGTGAATTGAGTTGTTGGGAGAGGTGTGTATTCGGCACCGAACTGAAACTCAAGTGGCTTTGCTCCGCCCTCAATACCCAGAGCGTAGCCGATCTCTCCGTAGATGCGCGAGACATCATTGAGATCGTAAGCCGTTCCCAACAGCAGGGAGTCTCGTACATAGTTGATGCGATTGAACAGCGGATTCGCAATCAGGTACTCATCCCCCACGTGTGAGCTGATGTGATAATAGCCCGCTCGATACGACAGACGATCGAACTTCCATGTGCCATAGAGACCAACGCGATAGTCAGATCCCTCCAGCATCGCGCTCACCTCATCGGGCAGGACACGGGCAAACACCGCGCCTTCGAGGTCCAACTGAAAGGCGTCGCTGTTAGAGACTGACGGATCTGACAGGCGAATCAAGCCGGCACGACCGCCAAGCACTGCTTCCCAGATCTTGCGTTTACTCTTGGTGTCGTAGAATGACACAAGCTGCATCCGCGCTTCTTTTTCACCGGCGATGTAGGTTTTGTAGAGCAACCCGTTGGGAAGTAGTTGCCAGCAGAGATGCTGTTCGTGAGTCTGCGGATACTCAGAGAAAACCGCGTCCGGCGTCATGGCCGGGTAAAAAGCTTGCTCGGTTTGCGACTCAGGAATGATAATCTGCTCTTCACCGCTTATGGGCTCGGCTGGTTCCTGGGTGTGCCCTGTCGTTCTGATCGCTCCTTGAGCGGGCATGTTGACGACTGACGACCTGGCGTCCGGAGCCTGCGAGTATTCGGAGAGATCAAAGTCCCCTGCAGTTGCCGCGTCGCCTCGTTGTTCCGCGGACTTTGGTGCGTCGGGCTTCTTGCTTCTCGACTGGCGAAGCGGGTCGAGCCATGTGCTGACTGGTCTTCTGGCGGCACTTGAAGCAACACCCGGATCACTGGCGGATTCTTTGGCTGGTGTAACGACGTTGCTGTTGTCAGCGTGAGCTGCCAGCGTCTGTGCGGTACAAACCAACGCGGCTACGAATAATTTTGCGAAGAGACTGCTGCGTTGAGCCACCCGCGACCTGCCTGCAGATGGCTGGACCAATAGCCTGGCCGCTTCATCGATGGGTTTCGAGAAGCTGCAATCTCGAAGCTGCGGACGGCTTGAAGACGAATCTCCTGCAGCGGTAGGCAACTCAGGAGATGTTCTCCCCTGATTGTTTACCGGCTTTGCCGACTGTCCGAACCATTGAAATGCTTGAGCCACGAAGTGCGATCCTGATCTCGTGTCCTGCGGGACATGACGAACATAGAACCTGCAATGTCTGTGACGAAGGTTTCGGATAAGCCGCCGGGTGATTCTGAGGATCGCAACTATCGTTTCGGCGATTCAGACTGTGTCGGGCCGGTCAGTTAAAATGTACGGATTTTGCAGCCCAAACAATGCAAATGC
>CAIXQV010000054.1 GCA_903921605.1 uncultured Planctomycetaceae bacterium
ATGATGAATGGCCGTGGCACGAATGGTCAGGCGGAACGAGACACTCCCGGCGCCATTCAGGATGAAGATAACAGCGATCCGGAAGGCTACAAGGATGAGAAGTCAAAGACCCAGATCCAGGCCGGCAAGGTTCTTTTGTCCATCAAAACCAAAGAAGCCGCCACGGAGAAAGACTTCGATCCGGAAGAGCTGAAGAAGTACGAAAGCACTGTCACCGAAATCAAAGCCGGTGTTCAGGCAGCAATCGAGAACGAACAGATTCCGCCGGGCTATGTGGACGGAATCAAGAACTACTTCGATAATCTCGAAACGCCTGCAAAGCCAGCAGCTGAGCAAAAGTGAACGCCACTGCACACTACTGATGAATTCATGATTAACCGAAAATTCGGTCGATTTGCAGGTTTATCGGTTTATTTCGTGGCGGTGCAGCGGACTGAGCCTCGGGAAGCTTCGAGCCCAGGGACTGCGGTCCGTTCCTCTTCAATTATTTCAGCGGCAATCGATAGTGATCTGCCAGCACATTGTCCTTAACCCTGCCAGAGATTCAGAGAAATTCTGTGACCCAGTCAACAACTCCGTACGATGCGATTCTGGTTCTTTCCTTCGGTGGTCCCGAAAAGCCGGACGACGTCATTCCGTTCCTGGAAAATGTGCTTCGTGGAAAGCCAGTTCCTCGCGAACGCCTGCTGGAAGTTGCCGAGCATTATTATCACTTTGGTGGTATCAGCCCGATCAACCAGCAATGTCGAGATCTCATTAAGCTCCTTCGAGCGGAACTGGATGCTCACCAGATTTCCCTGCCCATCTACTGGGGAAACCGGAACTCGGAACCATTTCTGAACGACACGATGCTTCAGATGAAACGTGATGGTGTGCAGAGAGCGATCACCTATGTCACTTCGGGTTTCAGTTGTTATTCCGGATGTCGGCAGTATCGAGAAAACATCGCGGCGGCCTTGCAGCAGCCTGAGATGACAGGACTCCATGTCGATAAGTTGCGAGTCTTCTACAACCACCCGGATTTTATTCATGTGCTAAGCGAACAAGTGGGACTCGCATTGCAGAAATTCCCGGAGTCCGAGCGGAACAAAGTTCAGATCGCGTTTACGGCTCACAGTATTCCCATGAGCATGGCCCGCACTTCGGACTACGAAAAGCAGCTTCGCGAATCCTGTCGCCTGGTGGCAGAGTCACTCCATTTGCCGCCTTCGCAATGGCGGTTGGTTTACCAGAGTCGCAGCGGACGTCCGGAAGACCCATGGCTGGAACCTGACATTCTGGATTACCTGCAGGAACTCAAGGATCGCGGCGACACTTCTGTCGTGATTTCACCCGTCGGATTTCTCTCCGATCATATGGAAGTGCTTTACGATCTTGACGATGCCGCAAAGCATGCCTGTGAGGAACGCGGGATTACGATGCATCGAGCAGGCACGCCCGGCTCGCATCCTCGCTTCATCGGCATGGTTCGCAAGCTGATTCAGGAACGCCTGAGCGGTTGCGACAAAGAATGCACCGGTCTATTTCCTGCCAACCATGACGTCTGTCCTGTCGACTGCTGTCCAGCACCAGTGAGACCACCAGGTCGACCATCGACGTAATTGTCGTCTCGGAATCTCCATGGTTTAACCCGTGGCCGAAAGGCCAGGAGCAGAAGGCCCTGGCCTTTCGGCCACGGGTTAAACATAGAGGCTCTAACAGAACACGTAACGGCACCCTGGCCAGCTCCCTGTTGTTATGATTCCGCTATCCCCGGGCAATCGCCCGTACCATGATGGGTAGACTTGTTTCCAGGTCCGATTCCTGAAATAACATTGCTCGATTGATTGTTTGCGTCGTACGGTCGGGTGTTCGAATCAGTCGCGACACTCTCAGCCCATTGCGCTGCCCTGGACGTGCCAGTTGAAGTCATTAGACTTGCCACAGTTTTGAAGAATTTGTTTTCTCTCGAAGAAACTGTGTTGGACTCATGCCGCAGCCAGAATTTGGCGTAATTTTTGACGTCGATGGTGTCCTGATCGACTCGTACGGGGCTCATTTGAAGACATGGCAGATTTGCTGTCAGCGTCACGGGCGTGAATGCACGGAAGCTCAATTTGCCGCCGGATTTGGCAGAACCAGTCGAGAAGTGATTCGCGATACCTGGTCGAATCCCCCCAGCGACTCAGAAATTGCGGCGTTCGATGAGGAAAAAGAAATCCTCTATCGAGAACTCGTCGCGAATGATTTTCCTCACATGCCCGGGGCCAGAGAACTCATCAAAGCTCTGCACGCGCAAGGAATCCCGATGGCAATTGGCTCCAGCGGCCCGCCGAGAAACGTCGAATTGGCCGTGGAGAAGCTCGAAGCCAAAGACATCATTCGCACGATTATCACCGGCCGCGATGTCGTGAAGGGAAAGCCGCACCCGGACGTGTTTCTCAAGGGCGCGCAGGGAATGGGGATTGATCCTTCCCGCTGTATTGTTCTGGAAGATGCTCCACCTGGCATTGAGGCCGCACTGGCGGCTGGCGCAAAATGCCTTGGGATTGTTTCACGTGGTCATCAATGGGACGACCTCAATCGCGCCCATGAGCGTGTGATGGATGATCTCCGGCAGGTGACACCGGAACTGCTGAGACGAATTGTGGGCTCCTGATCAGCCAACGGCCGTCGCGTCGCAAATGACGATCAGAACGGATTCAAGAGTAATTGACGGTAGACGGAAATACGGAAGGACTTGATTCATGGCGACTGTAAATGACACGACGATCCTGATCTTTGGAGCTTCCGGAGACCTGACATCACGCAAACTGATTCCGGCATTGTTCCGCCTGTCGCAGCAGCAGTACCTGTCGGAAAAATGTCCGATCATCGGAGTTGCTCGACGTCCGAAAAGCCACGATGAGTTTCGTACTGAGATGAAAGAAACTGTTCGGGCTCGCGTCGGTGCCGAAAAATTCGACGACGTTGCCTGGGAGATCTTCGCGAAGCAGTTGTTCTATCAACAACTCGACATCAGCAACAGTGCCGAATATGCCGGGCTGAATAAGTCAACGTCCGAGATCGAAGCCTCATTGGGCGGCAGCGGACATTCCACTCGTGTCGTTTATATGGCAACGACTCCTGATCTCTTCGCACCAGCCGTGGAAGGATTGCACGAAGCCGGCATGATTCCTCCGCGCGAGGAAGATTCGCGGCTGCGAGTCGTCGTGGAAAAACCTTTCGGCCGCGATCTTAAATCAGCTCAGGAACTGACAGTCCAGTTGGCTCGTCGTCTGCAGGAAAGCCAGATTTATCGTATCGACCACTATCTGGGCAAAGAGACCGTGCAGAACATTTTGTTGTTCCGCTTCGGTAATGCGATTTTTGAGCCGCTGCTGAATCGAAATCATGTCGATCATATCCAGATCACGGTGGCGGAATCCCAGGGCATGGAAGGTGCTCGCGGAGGTTACTACGACACGTCCGGCGCGATGCGCGACGTGCTGCAGAATCACGTACTGCAGCTCCTGTGTCTGATTGCGATGGATCCGCCGTCGCTGTTTCAGGCTCGCGAAATTCGCGACGAAAAAATGAAGGTTCTTCAGGCTCTGCGTCCCGGGACC
>CAIXQV010000055.1 GCA_903921605.1 uncultured Planctomycetaceae bacterium
ATCGCGTCGAATTGTCGCCGTGGCCACCGCTTGCTGCAGTTCTGTTCGCTGCTGTTCCAACTCAGGCGTTAACAGCGTCATCAACGGAGGAGTATTCTCGGCCCGTCTTGTCGTCGGAGCCAGTACACCGGATTCTTCGACGGAGTTGAAGTACGCAAAGAGCTGATAGAACTCACGCTGCGAAACCGGATCGTATTTGTGATCATGGCAGCGACAGCAATTCAGAGTCAGTCCGAGCCATGTCAGCCCTGTCGTTTCGACTCGATCAATGACCGTCTCCACAAACCATTCCTGTTCAATCCGACCGCCTTCTCCATTCAGTCGATGATTGCGATTGAACCCCGTCGCGATAATCTGATCCTGAGTCGCATTGGCCAACATGTCACCGGCCAATTGCTCAATGGTAAATTGATCAAACGGCATGTTGGAATTGTAAGCCTTGATCACCCAGTCGCGCCACGCCCACATTTCGCGACTGCTGTCGACCTGAAATCCATTGCTGTCGGCGTAGCGAGCATTATCCAGCCAACTGATCGCCATGCGCTCGCCGTAATGCGGTGAGGCGAGAAGGCGATCGACAACATTCTCCCAGGCCTTTGGCGACTTATCTTTCAGGAATTCGTCAATCTCTTCCAACGTCGGCGGCAACCCGGTGATATCCAAAGTCGCGCGGCGCAGCAAAGTCACGCGATCGGCTTCCGAAGACGGCTTCATGCCCTGTGACTGCAGTTTCGCGATGATGAACGAATCAATCGGATTGGCAACGACGGAAGCAAATTCGGCGGAGACCTGAGGCACTGCAGGAGATTGCACTTTCTCAAACGCCCAATGTCCCTCGTACTTCGCTCCTTGTTTGATCCAGCGCCGCAGGATGTCGATCTGCTCTGCCGTGAGCACTTTTCCTGATTCAGCGGGCGGCATGTGCAGGTCTGTATCAGCCGATGTCACTCGTTTCAGCAGTTCGCTGTTATCAGGATCATTGGGCACAATCGCAGCCGCGCCGGATTCGGCGGGCTTCATCGCAGCATCTCTTTGATCCAGACGCAGCCCTGCGGCTCGATGAGCATCATCGGGCCCGTGACATTGAAAACAATTCTGAGAAAGGATCGGCTTCACATCGCGATTGAAGTGAAGATCATCCGCGTGGCTGACTGGCAGCAGTGATAGGAAAAGAACTGCCATCAAACAGGTGACAGGCCAGCGAGATATGCAGATCCGGTTCATGGCAGGAAGCTCGGCAGGAAGAAATCAAACGCAGAAACGCTCGGCCCAGGTTAAGAACCAACTTCAGATGATCGCAGGTTTGAGGACAAATTAAAGGCTTACTCCTTGTTTCGTCGGTGTTTCGTCTGTGGCACGAGACCAGATATTGAGACAAATTTTGTTCACGATCTGCTGGTCGTCCACTTTCGATCTGCTTTGGACACTGAATAAAGATGCCCCAAAAGCCGGGCAGAGTGGCGCATTATTTCAAGATGTGATAAGCCTTAGGGCATGACCAGTTCGCAGCGGCGAACTGGCCATACCCCCTACGGAACACTCAGACTTATCAAATGCGCGACGTTGCAAAACCGGGGATGGTTAATTGCATTCAAGAGACGTTTTTTTGATAATTGTCGGCTCTCTCCTTTCACAGGTCTCCCTTCTGTTTAAATGAAAGTCCGTTCGATGATGAAGTGTTTATTTCGGACTGTCCGCCTTGTCGCCACATGCGTGGTGATCGCGGCCAGTGCATTCACCGCTGAAGCTCAGCAGAAGCAGCCCAATATCCTCGTGATTTGGGGTGACGATATCGGCACATGGAACATCAGCCACAATAACCGTGGCATGATGGGCTACAAGACACCAAACATTGACCGTATTGCCAAAGAAGGCGTCGCGTTCACTGACTACTATGCGCAGCAGAGCTGCACTGCAGGCCGCGCGGCGTTCATCAGCGGCAGCGTTCCTGTTCGCAGTGGAATGACCAAGGTGGGCATGCCCGGAGCCAAAGAAGGCTGGCAGAAGACAGACGTAACGATGGCGACCGTGCTGAAAAGCCAGGGGTATGCCACGGGGCAATTTGGTAAGAATCATCAGGGCGACCGTGACGAGCATCTGCCGACCGTCCATGGTTTCGATGAATTCTTCGGCAACCTCTATCACCTCAATGCTGAAGAAGAACCAGAACAGGAAGACTATCCTGGCGACATGGTCCTCGCGAACGGCAAGACGTTCCGCGAAGTCTTCGGACCTCGCGGCGTGATTCACTCTAAAGCCGATGGCAAGGGCGGACAGACCATTGAGAACACTGGTCCGCTTACAAAGAAGCGAATGGAGACAATCGACGAAGAGTCTCTTGCGGTGGCAAAGGACTTCATCAAGAAACAGCACGAAGCCGGACAACCGTTCTTCTGCTGGTGGAATGCAACTCGCATGCATTTCCGCACCCACGTGAAGGCTGAAAACCGTCACAAGGGGAATGACGAATACACCGACGGTATGATTGAACATGACGCGATGGTTGGCGAACTGTTGCAGCTTGTTGATGAGCTGAAACTGGGTGATGACACCATCGTGATGTACTCAACCGACAATGGCCCTCACTACAACACATGGCCAGACGCTGGAACCACACCATTCCATGGTGAAAAGAACTCCAATTGGGAAGGCGCTTTCCGCGTACCGGCATTCATTCGCTGGCCGGGGCACTTCCCCGCTGATGTCACATTAAACGGCATCGTCTCACACGAAGACTGGTTGCCGACCTTTGCGGCCGCTGCCGGTGCACCGGACATCAAGGAAAAACTATTGAAGGGCGTCGAACTGAATGGACGTCCCTACAAGAACCACATCGACGGCTACAACCAACTGGATTACCTCAGCGGGAAAACAGAAACGTCGCCGCGCAATGAGTTCATCTATGTTGGTGACGACGGAAACGTGATGTCGATCCGTGTCGGCGACTGGAAGGCTACGTATCTCGAAAATCGTGCGAAGCAACTGCAGATCTGGCGTGAGCCGTTCATTAAGTTGCGAATGCCGTTGCTGTTCAATCTGCGACGTGATCCGTTTGAGAAGGCTTATGAGTACTCAAACACGTATCACGACTGGATGATCGACCGCGCTTATGTGCTCGGTCCGATGCAGGTGGTGGCCAGCAAATTCCTGATGACAATGAAGGAGTTCCCGCCGAGCCAGAAGCCGGGTGACTGGAGTCTTTCCTCACTGGAAGAACAAATCAAGTCGATGACGACTGCCGGACAGTAGTTGATTCGGACAAAGTTCATCAGGAGATCCGTAGTGCTGTCGGCAGCGACAGCACTGACGGGTCTTTTTGTTTTCAGTTACCAACGAGATGTAAGATGAAGTGCAAGCTGACGACACTCTTTGTTCTTGTTGTGCTTCCCCTGATTCCTGGCACTGCCAAGGCAGACGATAGTCTGCCGTCATGGAATGACGGGCCGGCCAAAAGGTCTCTTGTTGAATTTGTCGAACGAGTGACGAAGGAAGGTGCTCCGGACTTCGTGCCCGTCGCGGAACGTATCGCCGTGTTTGATAACGACGGTACTTTGTGGTGTGAGAAGCCTGTCCCGGTTCAGCTTTTCTTCGCACTTGATCGAGTAAAAGCCCTCGCGCCGCAACACCCGGAATGGAAGAACAAAGAACCTTTCGCTTCGCTGCTGAAGGGCGATATGAAAACAGCGGCGAGTGGTGGCGAACATGCGATCATGGAAGTCTTCATGGCCACTCACACCGGCATGACGACCGTCGAATTCGAGCAGATCGTAAAGGACTGGATTGCCACAGCCAGGCATCCAACCACCGGGAAGCGATTTGTCGACATGACGTATCAGCCGATGCTGGAAGTGCTCGCCTACCTGCGCGCAAACGGGTTTAAGAACTATATCGTGTCGGGTGGCGGTATTGAGTTTATGCGACCGTGGGCGGAAGCCGCCTATGGGATTCCACCAGAGCAGGTCATCGGCAGCAGTGTGAAGACAAAGTTTGAACTGCGCGACGGTGAACCTGTCATTGTGCGTCTGCCTGAACTGAACTTCAATGACGACAAAGGCGGCAAGCCCGTCGGCATCAATCAGCACATCGGTCGTCGCCCCATTGCGGCTTTTGGCAATTCGGATGGAGATCTGCAGATGCTCCAGTACACCGGAGCAGGCAAAGATCCGCGGTTCTGCCTCTACGTCCATCATGATGATGCCGATCGGGAATACGCCTACGATCGCACGGACAAACTCGCTAAACTCGACAAGGGTCTGGACGAAGCCGTCGCAAAGAATTGGACTGTTGCCAGCATGAAAGATGACTGGAATACCATCTTCGCGACTGTTCCGGCCGTGATCACAGCAATCGACGTACTGCTTCAGCCGGACGCCACAATGCTCAAACACGCGGCGGCCAACAATGCGCGGTTGCTGGTGGAGTTTCCTGAAGGATTCGCTCTGGACGAAGCCCACACGCCGCACATCACTATGCTCCAGTGTTTTGTCCGCACGGAAGATCTCGATCAGGTAAATGCGGCTGTCGAAAAAGTTCTTGCTGATGCGAAGATCAATACAATGGAACTGGAAGCGTTCAAGTACTACTACGCTCCAGGCGGCAAAGTGGGAGTCGCCGGGATCTGCGCGAAACCAACACCGGCGATCCAAAGATTGCAGGCGGATATCATCGCCGCAGTAAAGCCGTTCACTGCGGAAAGTGGCACGATCGGTGCGTTCACAGCCTCCCATAACGACCCTGCAACGGATGCGGCGTTGATCTCCTACGTCTCGACGTTCGTACCTAAGATGTCCGGGGACAACTTCAATCCGCACGTCAGCACCGGCGTCGCTCCGATTGCCTATCTGGATGCCATGTTGGCCGAGCCATTTGACGAGTTCACATTCTCACCTGCCGGCGCGGCGGTCTATCAACTGGGTCCG
>CAIXQV010000056.1 GCA_903921605.1 uncultured Planctomycetaceae bacterium
CGAATTCGACGACATGAAATTCACGAAGTCGCAGCCACTGTGGTTTCACGCATTGCTGTGGAAGTTGTGACCGAGCGGCAAGCTCTGGCGTCATGGCGAGCTCGCATGCGGATCACGACCAGTGAACGTCAGCGTCTGCGAGTTGACCTGCCCGTTGGATCTGATCTGCAGGCTCCAATGCTGAATGATCAACGAACAACAATTGAAAAGGCCACAGACGTCAAGGCCGACGAACATTGGGAAGCGTATTACGTCAACATCAGTCGCGACACGACATCTGATCAGGAGTTTCTGCTGACGTTACAGTACCGTTGCCCGATCGTCGAAGAGGGAACTCGACCGTATACCGTGCAGAGCGGATTCCAGGGCGGCCTGCAGAAACTTCGCCTGCCCGTTGTCGGCGAAAACGGTGGTTCGACAGTCGTCCAACAAGTAAAGCTGGCAATCTGGGCTCCGGAGGAAATTGCGATTCTGGGTGAGCCAGAACTTTGGAGTCAACAGGGAAGCCTGCCACCATCTATCAGCAGTCCTCTGCGATCGGGTTCCTTGATCGCGGCCGCTAACGAAATGCACGAATGGATCGATCCGCAGCATGTGGTTTCCGGAGACTTTCCGACTCAAGGAAGCGTTACGGTCTATCGTGCCGTCGGTCGACAGGCGGAACTGACAGTGACGTGGTGGAGCCGTCCCTTCCTGTTCTGGATGATCAGCGGGACATTGGTGCTGTTGGGCCTGATTCTGCGTCGCACATCATGGGAGAACCGGATCACTCTGGTCCTGCTCGCGATTTTTGCCGTCGCGATGTACTCGTTGAAAGGCGACAATTCCACGCCTCAATATGTCGGCCTTGCCTGGCCAGGGATTCTTGTCGTCGGAGGTATCTGGCTGACGGGCCTTTTGATCGGTCAGAAGAATGGATCAAACGGAAGCGGGACTTCTGCGGCTGTTGAACAACTGGTAACTCCTGTTGTTCCGCCACCCGCTCCACCTCAAGCTTCGCCAACACCAGCGCCGGCCGCAGCGACCACAACAGTCGCGCCGATGAGTGCGGAAGGACAATCGCTGCCGGTCGGGACAATTGCTCCGGCTCCGGAAGTTCGCAAGATGATGGATGATCTGATGCGAGGTGGCAAATGAGGAATTTCAAAACCAACCAACAATCGCGAACACTGACCACCATCGCAGCTTGCTTGTTGATGCTGTCTCATGTTGCTTCTTCCTTCGCACAGGACATTCCGGCTCCGCCGGTGCCTGAAGTTCCGAAGTCGAACGAGCAATTCATCCCGGCCGATCAACTGGACACAGTGTTTGAACGAGATCGTCGCGGGGTCATGATGAAACGCGATGAGTTTAAAGCTCTCCTGAAGAAAGCTCGCGCGAATGCAGCGACCAGTGAGATTCCCATTCCGATCATCACGGAACAAGCCAATCTCTTCATAACTCCCGGCGAAAATCAGGCGACGATTCGCATGGAGCTAAAGGTGCGGCAGTACGCAGAAGGTTGGCAGTTGCTGAAACTGCGAGCCGGGAACCTGCAGGTTGAGAAGGCCGAAATCGACGGACAGGCTGCGGTGGTTTCTCGCGATCCCGCGGAACCTTCTGCACTGCTGATCGCGCATGACAAGGTCGGTGAGTTCACAATTCAGATCAGCATGTCGACACCGCTGGCGACGTCGGGCAGTGATCAATCGGCCGCGTTTGAACTTCCCGTCCGGCCCGCTGTACAACTGAACGTAGAATGCCCCGCAGGTCGGCATCTTCTCGTTAACGATCTGAAACTCGAACGTCCTGCCGCTGCCGACGCGGTGGCAAAGTACGTCGTGCCGGTCGGTGATGCGCCTGATATTCGCCTGCGTTGGGTCGCTCAGCAGAAAGAATCGGAATCTCAGATTCTCGTCTTCGTTCGCACCGACGGAACAGTCGCCGTCCAAAAAGAAACCCTGCGCTGGGACAGTGATTCTCGCGTCAGTGTCTTTGGTGGATCCATCAATAAAGTCGTCGCGCAGGTTCCTTCGCAACTGGAAGTAACCAGCGTGGAATCAGCCGGTCTGGAAGGCTGGACGCTGGAAGATGATCCGGCCAACGCCGGGCAGACGCGAGTCACCCTGACCTATCGTCAGCCATTCACGAATGATCGAGTCATCAAGATCCGCGGCGTCTCTGCGGCGAATACCGTTCCTGCAACTAACACTGTTGCATCGCCCGGCAAAGTCGCGTTGCAACGAATTCCGACTCTGCAATTCGCCGAAGTCACCGCGCATACCGGACGCTTGATCGTGACTCACGAAGATGGACTGCGACTCGTTTCCGAAACTGGTGGCGGGATCC
>CAIXQV010000057.1 GCA_903921605.1 uncultured Planctomycetaceae bacterium
AGCTCGCACGCAGCACCGGACTCGTCGATGCAATTGATCGGCGAGTCGATCTACTGAAGGTGCATGCTCCGTACAAAGAATCTGATCATGTCATGGCCCATGTACTGAACATGTTGTGCGGGGGAACTCGACTGGAACATCTCGAACTGCTACGGAACAACGATTCGCTACTGAACGCGGTCGGAGCCGATTCGATTCCCGGTCCCACCACAGCCGGAGACTTCTGCCGCAGGTTCACAGCGGATGATCTGGGATCGCTGACTTCAGCGATTCACGAGGCACGGCTGAAGGTCTGGAATCAACAGCCCAGAACGTTCTTCAATGAAGCCATCATTGATGTTGATGGTGTCATCGTCGGAACAACTGGTCAATGCAAGGAGGGCATGGATATCTCCTACAAAAAGATCTGGGGCTACCACCCGTTACTTGTCAGCTTTGCGAATACGAAGGAAGTTCTGGCGATCATTAATCGTCCCGGCAATGTCCACAGCGCCGAGGATGCGGCCGATCAGCTGGACAAAGCGATCGCAATTTGTTCGCAGGCCGGTTTTCGAAGCATTCGGATGCGCGGTGACTGCAAGTTCAGTCAGACTGAGCATCTGGATCGCTGGGACAAACAGGGCGTGAAGTTCAATTTTGGCTACGAAAACAAGCAGAATCTGAAGTCTATGGCCGAGGATTTGCCAGAATCGACTTGGAAACCACTGAAACGAACCCAGCGGACCATCAAGACCACCGAACGGGCGAAACCAGCGAATGTGAAGCGTCAGATCATTCGCGAACGCGGCTATGTTCATCTGGAACTGGAACACGAAGACGTGGCCGAGTTCGAATACAAGCCAGTGGCCTGCGAGCGCAGTTATCGAATGGTCGTCGTTCGCAAGAACATTTCCAAAGAACAGGGCGAGGACGCACTGTTCGATGAAATCCGCTATCTCTTCTACATCAGTAACGACGACAAATGCATCACCGCAGAGCAGATCGTCTTCCAGTGCAACAAACGATGTGATCAGGAAAACATGATCGCCCAACTGAAAAGCGGTGTTCGCTCCCTATGTGCTCCGACGGACAACTTGCTGAGCAACGGTGCGTACATGCTGATGACGTCTCTGGCGTGGACGTTGAAAGCGTGGTGCGCTCTGCTGCTGCTAATCTCCCCCCGCCACCGATCAAAGCACGAGGCTGAACGCACACGACTGCTGACGATGGAGTTTCGCACGTTTCTGGACCTGATCATTCATGTGCCATGCCAGATCATCCGTCATGCTCGCCAGACTGTCTATCGCCTGCTGAACTGGACAGAGTTGACGCCCGCCTTCTTTCGAATATGCGATGGTTTGCAGATATAGCCCGAGGACGTCGATCTGGAAACAGTCCGACACAAGAGCCGCAGATCTGGACGTCTTCGGCAAACCGTTTCCTGACAGAAAACCAACCACAGAAGCGACAGCCAATGCCTGACAACCAACTCCATCCAGACGTCGCGTTAAACCGCGAATGCCGCCCCACGCGCGGACATATTTTCTTAATTCGCTAAAATGTTCGCTTGTTTGAGGTCTA
>CAIXQV010000058.1 GCA_903921605.1 uncultured Planctomycetaceae bacterium
CTGATAGTTTCGCATGACATCGCCTGCGTTCAGCAGCTTGATGACTCGGGGAGATCGTCCGACATGGCCAATGACGTCGTAGTAGCCGCCTTCGCCGGGATTTTCCCAATTGCGAATTGTATCGAGCCGCTGCAGTTGTGCGGTTGAATCCGGCAGAGCGTTGATCTTGTCAAATTGTTGTTCGAGCCACACTCGATTGTTCAGCGGGGCATCCACGTAATCCATCACGGCGCCGCGTTCATAACCGGATGCCTTATACTTCGGTACGCTGGTCTGCAGACCGATCTCCTGAAACAGCTCTTCGGCCATCACTGTCAGACGCTCAGCAAGTTCGGGCCATGCATTCTGGGTTGTTGCTTCATTCAGAGTCGCCCGGGCTCGATCAATTGCCGTCGGAACTCCAACCTGAGCCGCCTCTGCCAGCTGACCCAGCGCCCGTTGTTCAATCTCAGTTTCGTGCAGCAGTCGTGCACGCGTATACGCATCGTAGTACGCTCGAAACAGATGCATGCGAAAACGCCAGCCGTTCTTCGGAATCTGAGCCGTCTGTTCGAGCTGCTTCCAGAGTTCATACGTTGCCGTTATGGATCCGTTTTCTGCCAGAGCCCCTTTCATATTGGTTTCAAGAGCGAACAGGCCGTCGGCGGCCGTTTCAGCAACGTCCGGATGAAAGAAGAACCGACAGTATTCAATGGCCACATCGCGAGCACTGCAGTCGGGATTCCAGCCCAGCTGGGACCAGAGACTTTTGTTGAAGTCGTCGTGGACTCCGTCGGAATACGTGAGAAACCCGTCGGTGAATCGGAAATCCATGCGATAAATCTGAGTATAGTCCACCGGCCGGGGATTGATGGGTTCACGGCCCAGAGTGATCCCGAGTGCCGGATCGTACCACGGCACCGGGTACTGGCAGCGGACACAATGAGTCACATCCGGGTACCAGCGGAGCTGATACTGGGAAGGCAGTCGTTTGCGAGTCGGCTCCATCGGTGGACTGCTGGGGCCCATGACGAGACCGCCAAACCAGACAGGATTTTTTTCCTGCAGGTAACTGTAAACAAACTCCACGTCGTCCGGTTTAAATCCCTGCATGGATAACCAGATTATTGCTCGAGGATGATGAGTCGCCAGCAGTGCTCCCATCCGTTCCAGATACGGAAACAGAACGTTTGCTTTGTTACTGCCGGGATCACCGCCCGGCACGAACACTGCATTGAGTCGCCGCGTTCTGCGATAAAAATCTTCCTGCTTCTTCAGAAACGCTTCTTCTTCGGCGGCATCAGGAAGGTTGAACAGAACGGGCGCCCAGATCCACTGGTCGAGGTCATATTTCTCGCAGAAGTCACCATAGCGAAAATTGACTTCATCACGGTCGTATTTCATGACGGGCGACTGCCCTCCACCTTCCCAGGGAATGTTTTCGACTGCGTTGGCGCCAAAGATGGCCATCTCCCGAAAGTACTGGTCGAGCTGCTCATAGGTCCATGCATCCCAGCTGTTGGCTGTATTCCGATATCCGATCTGATGACCACGAAGCGGACGGCTGGGAGATTCGGCCGCATGAAAACCGGCATCCAGTGTGACTCGTCCTCGACGCCAGTTCAGGTTGCGCAGCAGTTTGCCAACGCCATACATGGCTCCTCGCCCGTCGGCACCAATCACCGTAACACGTGACGGAGTTCCCTGAACACCGGCCGTTGTGTGTATCACGTAACTCTC
>CAIXQV010000059.1 GCA_903921605.1 uncultured Planctomycetaceae bacterium
GACCGGTGGTCGGTCCTTTGATCTCTTCTCACCACTTCCTTTACCGATTGGAGGTTTCTCCATGACGTTTGTTTTGATCGCGGTCAGCAGTGTGCTGGCCGCGTTGCTAGCGCTCGGCTGGGCCAAAGAACTCCGGCTGCGACGAGCCCTGCAGAATCTCATTAACCGACTTCTCACCCGTTGGAGACATGCCCATGATGAAACTCTTAATCCCTCTACACCGAGCCCTTTTCCTGACGTTGCTCGTAATGATCGCCGGATGCGGTGATGCACCGGACCTGCGGGATCAACGACTGGCCGAGTTTGCTCGCGACACGATGCAGGAACAACGTCTGCAAAATGGGCGAATGGCCGATCAGTCCGGAGCGGTTGTCGAGGAAAGTCGACAACTTGCCGAGGCTGCCAAACTGTTGGTCGAGCATGATGCTCAGTCCCGTCGGGAAATCATCGCCGCCCAAACAGAACTGACCTCACAGCTTCACCAGCAGCGTGCAGTCGTGGATGCGGGGCGTGATCAACTGGAACAAGATCGCCATCATTTGGCCGAGAGACGCTACTGGGCTCCGATTATTGCGTTAACCCTCGAGAGCACAGGTCTGGCCATCGCCTGCCTGCTACCGCTCGTGATTTGCTTCTTTGTCATCCGGCAGATGCACAATCAGGAACCTGATCACGCAGCTGTGGCGGAGCTGCTGATTCAGGAGCTTTCCTGCGATCAGCCGTTGCTTCTGCCGAGATCGTCGTGGGGACCAGTCGCCCTTGAACATCACGATTATGAACGGTCGCCCGAGACTTCAGCCGACGAAGACACCAGCGAAGAGATCGAGCGTCCGTTTTAGTTCTTACTCACTTCTCAAAGAGACATTCTTATAGGGACCTATTGCATGAGCCATATCGTGGAGATCAAAACAGAAATCCGTGACCCGGTGGCCATTCGCGCCGCGTGTCAACGACTGGTGTTGCCGGAGCCCGTCTTTGGCGAAGTCAGTCTGTTCAGCAGCAAAGCCACAGGCTGGGCGGTGAAGTTACCGGACTGGCGTTACCCGGTCGTATGCGATGTCAACACCGCCAACATCGTCTACGACAACTACGAAGGCCGCTGGGGAGATCCACGGCAACTGGATCGCTTCCTTCAGAGTTATGCCGTTGAGAAAGCCAAATTGGAGGCCAGACGCAAGGGGCACACTGTGTTTGAGCAACCTCTCAGCGACGGCTCGATCAAACTGACCATTCAGGTCGGAGGTGTCGCTTGAAGACCATAGAAATTACTTTCTTACCCAACGGTCAGTCTCGCGTGGAAACCAAAGGCTTTGTCGGCACCGAGTGTCGTGAGGCCAGTCGGTTTCTTGAACAAGCGCTCGGCCAGTCCACGCACGAATCTCTGAAGCCCGAGTTTCACCAAACGGCTTCCTCATCCTCGCAACTTCACCAGGGACAGTAACGTCCCCGTTGGCTGCATTCTGATTTCCATTTCACCAATACCTTCACAACCGGAGTTGTTTCACGATGTCACTTTTAGAACGTTTCGGTGAGTACGTGCGAGCGTGCTTCACGGGACTCTGGATTGAAAGCCATGAGCACCAGGATGCGATACTGGCGATTACTCGGCTGTGTCGCCAGGAAGAATGGCGGCTGGCCATATGGGACCTTGATCAGGGCCTGCGGCTCGATGGTGTGCCGCTGGAGAACACAGGCGCTGATCCGCTGGCGGCAATTCGATCGCTGAACAGTCTGGCGACGAAAGATGGCACCGCCATTCTCGTGCTGCAGAACTTTCATCGGTTTCTGCAGTCCGCCGAGGTCGTACAGGCTCTGGCGCAGCAGGTGATCACTGGCAAACAGAATCGCACGATCCTGGTTGTACTGTCACCAGTGGTGCAGTTACCAGTGGAGCTCGAAAAGCTATTCGTGGTGCTGGAGCATGAGCTGCCGGACCGCGAACAACTGGCGGAGATCGCACGGGCCATCGCCGTCGAACCGTCTGAGTTACCGGAGGGAGCAGAACTTGTGACCGTGCTGGATGCGGCAGCAGGGCTGACGCGCATGGAAGCGGAAAACGCCTTCAGCTTGTCTCTTGTTCGTCACGGCCGCATCACACCCGATGCGGTCTGGGAGCTGAAGACACAGACGCTCCGCAAGTCAGGGTCGCTTGAGCTGTATCGCGGACAGGACGACTTCCGTCAGCTCGGAGGATTGTCCGCGCTGAAATCTTTCTGTCAGCGAGCCATGCATCTTCGTAGTCCGGAGAAGTCGCAACAGCGTCCGCGTGGCGTGTTGTTGTTATCGCCGCCGGGCTGTGGAAAGTCGCAGTTCTGCAAAGCTCTGGGGCGTGAAGTGGATCGACCTGTGCTGATCCTTGACGTGGGCAGCCTGATGGGATCTCTCGTCGGGCAGTCCGAAGAACGCACGCGACAGGCGTTGCGCGTGATCGACGCCATGGCTCCGTGCGTCCTGATGATTGACGAGGTCGAGAAAGCCTTTGCCGGTGTGAATGGCAGCGGTGACTCGGGCGTGTCGTCCCGAATGTTCGGGACGTTTCTGTCCTGGCTGAATGACCATGAGTCCGACGTGTTCGTCGTCTGTACAGCGAACGATGTGTCAAAGCTGCCACCAGAGTTCGGGCGGTCCGAACGCTTTGACGCGATCTTCTTTCTCGACCTGCCTCAGCCGGAGGAGCGAGACGCGATCTGGCAATTGTACCTCAACGTGTTTCAGCTGGGTTACTCACAGCGGCGGCCGGATGACACCGACTGGACCGGTGCTGAGATCAAAGCGTGTTGTCGTCTGGCGGCTCTGCTGGATGTGACACTGCTGGAGGCGGCGATGAATGTCGTCCCTGTTGCAGTCTCTGCCAGCGAGTCCGTGGAGCGTCTGCGAACATGGGCCAGTGGCCGATGTTTGTCAGCGCAGCAGCCCGGGATTTATCGACGTGATTTCTCTGAGCCCAAGTCTCGCCGTCGTGTGACACGCGATCTGGTCAATAACTGAGTTGTCCTTCCTTTCTGTGTTCTTCCAAACATCCTCAGGCCGGCGGCAGACTGTTTCAGTTTGCTGTCGGCCTTTTCCATTTGAAGAAAGCGGTTTCTATTTATGAGTACTCTTTTGGACTCACCTCGCACGGCCAACCGTGCCAGACCTCAGTCACCCTCTCAGCCCGGAGATCGCCTGCGGGCCACCATGGCGGCCGCTCGGCTCAGCTTCACCTGGCTGGGTGTTCGCAAGTCGCTTACGCTGGCTCAAAAGAATCTGGTGGCTGATTCTTTCGGGGCAGAAGCCAAGTTTCTCTCAGCAGGCAAGAAGCTGCTGGATACCTCTCACCCGGCCTTCAAAGCCGTCACCGCCATCCGAGGGCGAGCCATCGCATACTGGAAAGCTGTGTCACTGCCATTTCCTGAACCGGGCGTGCGGTTGATTCCGCAACAGGTGATTACCGAGTTTGATCAGCAAGTGGTCAAGCTGCGGCGCGAACTGGACGACGCGGTGGCTGAGCTTGATTGCCGCTACGACGAATTGCGTTCTGCCGCACAGGTTCGTTTGGGGGATTTGTTTGACGCGAGCGACTATCCGGTTTCACTGATTGGGCTGTTCGCCATTGAACACGACTACCCGTCCGTCGAGCCGCCTGATTATTTGCGTCAGTTGAATCCGGAGCTGTATCAGCAGGAATGTCAGCGCGTGCAGTCTCGTTTCGATGAGGCTGTGCATTTGGCGGAGCAGGCATTTCTGGAGGAACTGGTCCGGCTGGTGGATCATATCACCGAACGCCTGAGCGGTACCGATGACGGCAAGCCTCGCGTGTTTCGAGATTCCGCAGTGACGAATCTCATCGAGTTCTTCGAACGGTTCCGTACGCTCAATGTACGGTCCAACGAACAGCTCGATGAACTGGTCGCTCGGGCTCAGCAGGTGCTGGGTGGAGTGAACCCTCAACAACTGCGCGACAGTGCCACGTTGCGTCAGCGCGTGGTGACGCAGTTATCCGGTGTGCAGTCCTCGCTGGATGGACTGCTTGTCGATCGCCCACGTCGCAACATTCTGCGTCGAACGCAGTAGCAGGAGTGGCGGCTGTGGAACTCGTGATTAACTCCTCCGGCGACATTCGTTGTGTGTACGGCGAAGAGGTGAACCTTTCCGAGCTGGGTCGATTGTCGATCCAGCGAGGTTCCCGCGTCGAGCCCAATGCAGACGGTCAATGGACCGCTGATATGTCGCCGGTCCAGGGGCCTCAACTTGGCCCATTCGATTGCCGCACGCAAGCCCTTGAAGCTGAGGTGGCATGGCTGAACCAGTACTGGCTGCCGCAGTAAGTCTGCGGCGGGGCTTGGGCGTCAGCGGGGACCTGCGGAGCACTACGCTCTTCAACCCCGCGGCCCCTCGCTTTCGTTTTCAAAACCTAAACGCAAAGGAAACTATGATTCAAACGATCAAAACCAAATTGCGAGCTCTTCTGAGTAATGTTCTCCATGCCTTGGGGATGCCTTTCGCGACAAGTACTCCAGCGGAAACACTGCGAGTCGTGTCCGAAAAGCTTGCGATTAAGGCGCCTGTGGGTCATGTGCCGCTGGCTTCCTCGTCAGCTATCTCTAATCGCCGCTTCAATTTGTCGAAGATGGTTCACAGCGAGTCTGCAGGACGGGCTGGAGAGATCGTAGCCTTCGAAATCCCAGACGATTCGATACCGGTAAAGGGGCTTGATACAGGAATCCTGAGAGAGATTGCCGTAGCGACTTCTCCGCCAATCGACATGCCGAAAGTCCCCGACACATTCTACGCTGTTGATCTCTGCTTCATGACGGCCATGATCGAGGCCGCGCAAACGATAACGGCAGGGCAGCCCCGATTTGCTATGGATTGCATTCGGCTCCGCGGCGTTGACAGACAAATCGCTGCCAGTGACAGCTATCAGCCTTTCGTTCAGACGGGCTTTCAGTTCCCGTGGTCTGACGAAGTTCTCGTCATTTCTTCCACGGCTCTGGCGTCGCCTGATTTCCTTCACGCACGACATTTGGAGATTGGAAGAAAAGACGCCTGGCTCTTTATTCCACTGGAACAACAAACACTAACCCTCCGGATCAAGAAGGAGCGTCTATTCACTCACCTCGATCTGCAGGTCCCGATAAAAAGCTCAGTGACAACCAGAGTACAGGTGTCACCACGCGATGCGTCGTTTCTAGCGTCGTTTACTCCTCGACTGCCAGGCGTAAGGGCTCAAAGTGCGCCAGTAACAGTGGACCTGAATGGCGTCGTCGCAATTCGAGCTGCCGACGAAGAGGGAAGCAAAGCAGTGGATTTGGTGCTTGATAACTCGCGTTACGACGGCAACAGGCTCCGATTCCAAGCAGACCGCAGTTACTTGTTGCGAGCTATCCAACTGGGTTCTCGCGACGTCTATCTGTGGAACTCAGGTCCCCGCACTTTGCCATGACCGCAATCGAATCTGCCTCTTGGCGCTGCTCGAACTGAAGGGTTCTATCTCGGCCCGTGAAGGGATCCCAAAGATCCATTCGCTTAACAACTCTCTACTTCTTTGAGTGTTCCAAATACTTCAACTGAAAGGCTCGAATCATCTGTGTTCAGACGCGAAGCATCGTGAAATGCCTTATCGAGCCGCAGTCAAGTGATGCGAAGAAGAATGACTCACCGGCCGTGCTTACGGGGTCCAGTGCCAAGGTTGCGTCGCAGTCGGTGCCCCCCCTGACTGCTCCTACCCAGGTCGAAGCACTCCAGCATTCGCCGAAGAGTGTGATCGCCACGACCAGTGATTTGATCTCTTTCATTCGTGGCAACCAGAAGTCGAATGGCTTTGTTGACAACACACGTCAATCATTGGAACCACAGCGACATAGTGGCGTTTCTCTTGATCTATGAGGATTAGCACGCTCAGTTCCGTGTACTTCCGTTGCGAAGAACATGGGCTGAGCGTGTTAGTTATTTCGAGTGTCTTCTCTGCTGTTCTCTTTTTTTTAGCTATTGGCCAGAATTAACGGCATGCATTGTCGCCTTATGCAATGCGAAACGACGCGGCAGTACGTTGGCTCAAGAATGTCTGATTTCCTAAGCGAACTCCGACGTATTCGTTCGGAGTGCAATGAGTAAAGAGACCGGGTCACGACGATTTCTGAGGGCATAGAATAGAAGTTAATCTGTAGCCACGTGTGACAACTTATGGCTTGCGGCTACCCGTATGGAATTGCGGCGCTGCTTGAGCATGATGGCGAATGCCTTAGCCGGTCTACCCAATGCTGCAGAAAATAACTTGCGATGCTCAGCAGTAGATTACGAGGAACGACAAGAGTCGCCACGCGAACGTTGAACAGAGGTTTTCTTGAATCTGGCTTTCCTTGATATTCCCGATCGGCAATTTATGCCGGAATCATTCGGAAACGGCCGCTTTTCTAAACGTAGTTGTGCTTCACATCTCCCGGGAAGTTTTATATTTCGGCAATAACTGCCGCTTGAGGAGAATAATGAAACGAAGTGCCGAAAATGGCGCAATACGGATTTTACATTCCGTTGAGAAAATTTAGCATTGCTTGATGCTTGTAGACGCGTAATGTTCAAGCTCTTCCACTCCACTTATGCGGAGCCGCGGTTGGCTTTGCTCGAGAATGATGATGTGAAAAGGATTTCGCTATGAAAGCTTTTGTTTCGACTAATGATGATTTCGGGGTTGGCGTAGATATGTCACCGGAGCCACGTCGCTCGTCGACTCCAGGTAATCTCGATTGGCTTCCGCGCACTGATGACGATGACGACGATGAATCGCCGGAGGCCAAGGCGGCCAGTCGAGAATTCAAGCGTCGCGTACGGATGCGAGAGGCCGAACAGGCTTCATCTCAGCGTCCGCGTAATCCTGGTCCTGCGGCCGGTCTCGCCTCGAAAAACACCCCGGAAGTTGGTCATCGGCGTAATCGTGAATGCGATCTTGCTGGCGCTGCCCGGGCCGGATTCGCCGCTGCTAGTGCTAGTGCCGCTACTGGTGCCAATGCCGCTACTGGTGCCAATGCTGCTGCTGGTGCCAATGCTGCTGCTAGTGCCAATGCTGCTGCTAGTGCTGCTGACGGAGCCGCAGGTCCGGCGGAGAGGGTGTATAAAGTTTCCTTAAGGAATCACCGGTGGGTGTTTTTACTCAAGAAGATTTGTCTCGGGGATAACATGCGTATGTCTGAGCTGTTTGACGAGGCCGAAAAATCTCATCATCGCTTGTTAAGCGAGGCTGGTGGCTCTAAGGCCGTGGAGTTACTTGCAGAAGAGGTCGTTCTGTGTCAACTCGAGCGATTCTTGTTCAGCATGCAGGAACAAACCGACTCTGACTCGTCTGATGGACGTATCACCGCGAGAATGCGATCAACAGATTCGGCGCATAAACGACTACTCGCGGCCTTAAAAGCGTACGCCACTGAAGTAGCGTCGCAATCCTGAATCGTGCCGGATGGTCAAGTCCTCGTGAAGGATGCTCATGCTATTGCGGACCGAACCACACAGAAACGTAGATTGTTTTGAACGAGGAGTTCGGGAAGGATCGCAGAGGAGAACGAAATTTGTTTGCTCTTCACTGCGATCCTCTACGTTCAAGTCATTGGGATTCTTTCTTCGCGATTCCGCTCTGTGTACTCCGTGACCTCTGTGGTGAATCCTGCTTTCATGGATCAACGAATCAGAGAGGACTTCGTTTTGCTGCGGGAAGCTCGATAGCCGTATTCGATGGCGAACCAGTCCGCGTATTGTTCACGCTTTTTGAAGCTGGTGTTACGATCATCGTTGATATGGCCTATCTCATGGATCAGTACGTTGTTGAGATAGAAATCCCGGATCGTGTTTTCTGTCCAAATCAAACGCCAAAGATTGCCGTCCTGAACCCAGCGGCCGCCGTACATTTCGCTTTCGATTCGCTGAGCAGGTCGTGGGGCTCGGACGTAAAGTTCTTCCAGAGATGCTTCGATCGGATACAGGTAAACTGCGCTGCCCCATTGA
>CAIXQV010000060.1 GCA_903921605.1 uncultured Planctomycetaceae bacterium
GGCTGTGGCTGGTGTGTTCCGTTCCTGAAGAAGCTGTTTGATGCCGGGAAAGCTCAGCGCGAAGCTGCGATTGAGATCAGTCCTGAAGAGTACGCTCGTGAACGAGCCGATTACGTCCGGGCGGGAAAAGGAAAACCTCCCGGTGCTCCCGCGTAGCCACTTTTTTAGGAACAGTTCCGAGATAACTTCCTGCTTAAATGACCTGGAGACTCAACCGGTGAGCCTGCGTTCGCTAAGGCTCACTTGTCACACCCTACAGAAAAGCAACGCAATTTGTAGGGTGTGACAAGTTCGCCCCGGCGAACGCAGGCACACCATTTACGGATATGATTTGGAACCAGTTCCGTAGCGTCACTGTCTCGATAGGGGGGAAAACACCTCTGGAGTCGATTTTCGAAAACCGCTATAAGCCGCTTCTCGGGTACTCTGCCGGGCGGTCTGCCTGCGGTGTGTATCAGGAGTGAGTCGTCTGAAAAGGGGTCTTCAGCAGGCATGGATGCCAGGCGAAAAACAACTTCGAGACTGCTCAATAGCGTCGAATTCCCTGCGATTTCGCAGATTGTCGTTTCATCGGAAGGAGTCCGATGGTGAGAATCGTCATCGCCATAATTGCTGTCACAGTTGTGTTCCCGTCAACCGTTGCAACGGCCCAGACCAAATCATCGGGGGCTCGTCCTCCGCAGGTTTCTCGAGGTCAGGCTCCGGCCAAAGCACAATCAAAAACGCCGTCGACAATCGCGCGGCCGGTAAGTCGCACTCAGGACGCTGCCGAAGCCAAACCTGCCATTGGCGGTACACAAACCGTCGATGCTGGCGCGGCTGTGATCCAGTTGAAGAATGATGTGCTCAATCAGCAAGCGCCGGAAATGTCACCGGAATTGGTGAAGGAGCTGGATCGCATTCTGGAGTTCTGGTCCGCTTCCAGCGAAGACATTACTCGTTTGCAAGGCAAACATTTTCGAATCGTTTATGACACGGCCTTCGAAGTCGAAAAACAGTCCGAAGGTGAGTTTGCTTACGAGAAAGCTGATAAGGGTCGACTGGATATCAAACCGGTCGAGGTAACGCCGGAACTGGTGGCTGCTCGCGACCAGGAAGTAGCAAAAGCAAAAGCAGAAGGCCGTAAACCTTCAGTGCGTGTCGGCAAGAACGGCAAGCAGTTTAATCTTGTGCTGGAGCAGCCTGAACGCTGGAGCTGCGATGGTCAGCGAGTATACAGCATGGACATGGAGAAGAAGGAAGCGATTGTCGCTCAGTTGCCCGCCGATATGCAGGGCAAAAACATCATGGACAGTCCGCTGCCGTTCCTGTTTGGAATGCCTCCGGAAAAGGCAAAGCATCGCTTTACGATCTTCTTTACGAATGGACAGTTCGACCCGAAGTCGGGGCGAGCAAAGTTGACGATCTATCCACGACTGCCACAGGATGCGACCAACTGGCGACAGGCCGATGTCATTCTGGACCTGAAAGAATTTTTGCCGACGGCAGTGCAGTTGCTGGATCCCGCAGGCACAAAGATTACTGTCTACCGGTTCCAGGACTTTAAGAAGAACGGTGAAGGTTGGATCGGATCGTGGATCAACGCTGATGAAAAGACACGGTTTACTCCCGACCTTCGTGACTTTCAGGTACAGGTTGTGGGAGAAGAACGGCCTGGCGAAATGGCAGAGAATGCCGCGAAGCCTCCTATCGGGGACGGTGAGGCCGCTCTGGTTAACGTCAGTGGGCTGAACCACAACGATGCCGTGAAGCAGTTGGAGCGTCAGGGATTGAAGCGAGTCAAAGGCGATGCGGCCGTGAACCAGATCGTCCTGGAAGCTGGTCCCCCGGCAAAGAACCCGGATGATGTTTTCACGGTGAAGTCACAGGAGCCAGCTCCGGGAACGCCATTAAAGCCGGGTATGAAAGTCAAACTGACGATCTACACCGACCCGAATGCTGCAAGAAAGCAGTAGCGTCACAGAGTCGATGAGCGAAACACGAAAACGCGGCAGAATGCGAAATGCACTGCCGCGTTTTTCTGTTTGAACTCCTCGCAGAAATTCTCTCAGCCGCTACGCTTCAACATTCGCTTGATTCGGCGGCGGCTGATTCCGCAGAGGTGCAGGCAGCAGCGAGTCACCTCTTTCCAGCCTCGAATGCTGTAAGGGCGATGCACGACGGAACGCAGGTACCAGTTCAGTGCCTTCCGGTCATCTTTCTCTGCGACAAACCAGGCCGATGTCTGCCAGACTCGAGCAATCGCTGTCTGTCGAACCAGCAATGATGTGAGGCGGGCACGTTGGGAGCGAAGAGCATTCTTCAGGACGCTCAATCGGTCGCGGCAGGTACGATCGTGGTTGCGAGAATTTGAGGTCGCTCGCCAGCGATAATGAGTCAGCGGAGCAGACGTTCCATGGAAACGGCATCCGGAGGCCGACATTCTGAGCCACAGATCCCAGTCGCAGGTTGTCTTCAGCGATTCGTCATAGCCGCCGGCCTGCAGAAACGCATCGCGTTTCATCAGGATGCTGGAATGAGTAATAAAGTTGTCAAGCAGGAGATGATCGAACACATCGCCGTTGTGACAGTTGCCATCCGCGAATGTCGTGTGATCGACGCGGGATGAGTCTTCGAAATTCAGGGCTGCGGTATAAATTAAATCAACATCGCCGGAAACAGCCAGTTGGTGAGCCAGCTTTTCAGGGTGCCACAGATCATCCGCATCGATCATGGCGATCCACTGACCGCGAGAGATCTTTGCGGCCGCGTTACGAGCAGCCGCGTGACCGGAATTCTGCTGACGAAGAACCGTCAGGCGATCGCCATAGGTTTCCAGAATTGCCAGAGTCGCATCCGTTGAACCATCGTCGACGACAATGAGTTCGAAATCATGTACGGTCTGAGCGAAAACAGATTCGATGGCATCCTGGATGAAACTCTCGCCGTTGTAGACCGGCATAATGATGCTGATCAACGGCCGTTCCATCTGCGCTGATGTGGATGACGTGTCAGTCATCAACAGCGACATGTCGGTCGAGCGTTGTTCAAGTTGTAGTAAACCTGGGTGATTCATTCTCGTGGCCCGAAGAGAAAATGCTGAATGGCAGCTGGCTTAATCGCGATCGCTGATGTCTAAGCATTCCGCATCGTGTTGACCTTTCAGATTCCTGAGGAGAGGGCCAGGGATTCTTCCAGGTGCATCATGACCAGAATACGTGAAAACAGTGCAGGGACCTCTGTTCCGAATTCACGATTGACCATCGCTTTTGCCAGACGCGGCAAAAGAAAGCCGCGTCTAATGCAGGACTGCGAAGCGTTCCCCTGAATTGCCATCAAACTCATGCTTTTTGCGAATCTCCAGATCTTTGATCGCTTCTCGGGCACAAAGCCGGTCGACGTGGACACATACTCGACCTGAGGCAGCTCGGGATAGAACTGATCGATCGCTTCACTGTGGAACAGTCGTCCGCGGAAGTAATCGAACGGCAGATTGATCAGCAGGTCGAAGATCGCATGGCTCAGATAAGGAGCCAGAATCTGGGTCTGCTGGTTAAGCATTCCATAAGGACACAGAGCAAGTTCTCGACGAACACGGTTGTA
>CAIXQV010000061.1 GCA_903921605.1 uncultured Planctomycetaceae bacterium
CGAACACAAACCGGCAGTAATCTCATAGCTGGCGAAGTTCCGAATGGAGACTTATCAGGACATCTCTCGCACTGGAAAGAGATTCTGGTGGTTGCAGCGCGAGATTGCAATCAGTCACACAGCCAGGAGATACCAAACGACTTCACCGAAAGAAGTCTTCCGTTACCCACGCCTATTTGCAGGCTCCGCCGGATGTCAGAATTCTTCAACAGAGCGACCGAAGTCTCAATCCAGTTCGAACTGTTTGAGATGCTGCTCACGCTCTGCTTCAGTCATTTGATTTGGCTGTTCTGTCTTCAGCAGCACATGTCGACCCAGAACAAGCACATCAATGTCCGTCATGCGAAAGCAGCGCCAGGCATCTTCGGGAGTACATACAATCGGTTCGCTGCGAACATTGAAACTCGTGTTGATCATCACAGGACAACCCGTCCTCTGATGAAATTTTGACAGCAACAAATGTGTCAGAGGATTGCGTTCCTGATCAATCGTCTGAATGCGTGCTGAATAGTCTACGTGCGTCACAGCGGGAATCACGGAACGAGCATAATTCAGTTTCTCAATCCCAAACGCCGAAGCCTCCGCAGCATCAGCCTTTGTTCGATGCTGCTGATGAACGTCGGCCACCAGCAGCATGTAAGGGCTGTCCGTACCGGCGGCCATCTGGAACCATTCGTGAACATGCTCCTTTAACACAATCGGCGCGAAGGGCCGAAATGATTCGCGGAACTTGATCTTGAGATTCATCACCGATTGCATTCGAGGACTTCGTGCATCCCCCAGAATGCTGCGACCTCCCAGCGCGCGAGGACCAAATTCCATGCGGCCCTGAAACCAGCCGATCACGTTCTCTTCCGCAATCAGTTGCGAAATGTGTTCGCATAACGCGTCGTCGGTCTCCAGTGTACGAAACACGGCCCCCTGATTTTTCAGGAAGGTTGCAATCTCTTCATCATCAAAGCAGGGGCCCAGAAAAGACCCGCGCTGCGCATCGGGCCGCTGAGTTTTCCGTGGCTTCTCGAGCAATTGATGCCAGACAAACATGGCCGCACCGAGCGCACCGCCGGCATCTCCGGAAGCGGGTTGTATCCACACGTTGTCGAAAACGCCCTCGCGAAGAATCTTCCCATTACCAACGCAATTCAGAGCAACTCCGCCGGCCAGCACCAGATTCTTTGAACCGCTCGTCTTGCGAACATGCCGCGCCATCCGCAGCATGACTTCTTCCGTCACACTTTGGATCGAAGCGGCAAGATCCATTTCCCTCTGAGTCAGCAATGATTCAGGCTTACGCGGCGGGGCACCAAAGAGTCGATGAAGCTTCTCCGAGGTCATCGTCAGGCCCTGACAATAATTGAAGTAGCTCATGTCCATCTGGAATGAGCCATCCTCTTTCAGCACCAGCAGATTGTTCAGGATCAGATCGCGAAACTTTGGCTCGCCGTATGGAGCAAGCCCCATCAGCTTGTACTCTCCGCTGTTGACTTTGAACCCCGTGTAATACGTAA
>CAIXQV010000062.1 GCA_903921605.1 uncultured Planctomycetaceae bacterium
ATCGAACGAACAATCAGCTGGCTTCAATACCAGAGACGACTCCTTGTCCGACACGAACGACACGCTCATCTCTTCGAAGGTTTCTTTCATCTCGCCTGCATGATGTTATGCTTGAACGGGTTTTGAAATAGCCTCTAATCTGATCAATGCCGCCAGTACAAACTATATGCAGAGTCTTGGATCGCATTCCGATCACGCAGGTTATGTGGTGAGCGGTGTGACAACTCCACGCACAGCTCTGCATGGAGTCTTCTCACGAAACTCTCGAACGCGGATGGGTGATATTACCGACGGAACGAGCAACTCTGCATTGTTCGGAGAGATCAAAAAGGGGCCGAATAATACGAGTTCATTTCTGGTGGTTGCCGCCGGCGATCAGAAAGATTTTCAGGTCGCGACAAATGGTACGGGGCCTTGGACAGGAAATGATCAGTTAACACCTCCTGCAGCATGTGAAAATCGTGCCACAAATGCCTGGGCATACCGAGGACTACAGTATTATCGCGGCTTACTGGTCGCGACCTACTACAATCATACTCAGCCACCGAATGCTCGAAAGCGCGACTGTGTCACATCATCACTGTGGCAAGGTCATATGGCGGCTCGTAGTTATCATGTCGGTGGTGCTCAGATTGTTCTGGCCGATGGATCCGTTCGCTTCGCCAGTGAGAATGTTGATGGTGGTGTGTGGAGAGCGATTGGCTCGATTTCAAACGGAGAAGTGGTTGGCGAATTCTAGTCAGCCCACCATCATCGATCAGAGCGTCAAAGCCGGGCTGAAGGTAAAGGTTCGCTCCTTACGCCTGTCCGGCTGAGGAGCGATTCACTAAGGGGCCTTTCGTAGCGATGGATTAATAGTCGTTGCTGCGATCAACTTTGAGTGCTTTAACGGCGAGCTCGTCGTGAGGTTTACTCCGAATTGATAGTACTCAGAGAGCGATATGCTCAGCCATACTCGCCCGATCATCTATCAATTTTCTTCACGCCCTCAGGTTCCGGGGTTCCAGCAAATTGACGGACGCGTGGGTTTGTCCCGCCCGGCGACCACGAAAACAAAATCACCCGACATATGCATATCTGGCGGGAATAGCCGTCCGAATGCGGACATTGGAGAGTTTGAAAATGACGAAATGGAATCTGATCTTTGGACTATCATTTGGCCTTCTTGGCTGCGCACCCGCTCAGCCAACTGGCGACGTGATCGACACAGTCCCAGCCAGCGGTGTTCTGACCCACAAGGGTGCGCCGATTGAGTTCTATCAGGTGTTGTTCTTCCCCAAAGATAGTCGCCCAGCGATGGGCGTGACCGATGCTGAGGGGCGATTCACACTCGGCACCAACGAGCCGGGTGATGGAGCGGTTGCTGGGTCGCACAAAGTGGCGGTGACCTGGGTTGGACCTCCAAGCACAAATCCCAACGAAGGTATGACGGAGTTTACGTCGCCGCCACCTCCGAAGGTGAAGCTTGATCCGAAGTACTCCGATCCGGAGACGTCGGGATTGGTGCTGGAAGTGCCCGAATCAGGTTCTGCCGAATTGAAGGTCGAACTGCCCTGAACGGTTGAGTCCGGTCGAATGCGGCCATGTTGGGAATATCAGAATTTCGCTACTGGAGACGTTTGATGCTCTGCAGGCCACCGATGAGTTGTCTCCGCTGTCCGATACAACGCGTTTTCGCAGCAATTGCGATGCTTGCTTTCGGTGCAGAACTCTTCGCGCAGGAGCAAACGCTGAAAGTTCTCTGTTACAACATTCACCATGGAGAAGGTGTTGATGGCAAAGTGGATCTGATCCGGCAGGCCGAAGTGATCAAGTCGTGCTCACCGGATCTGGTTGCTCTGCAGGAGGTCGATAACAAGACAGAACGAACTGGTCGAATTGACCAGACGGCTATTCTTGCGGAACTTACGGGGCTCAACGGGCGGTTTGTTCATCAGCTCGATTTTGAGGGTGGCCGTTATGGTCAGGCGATTCTGTCAAAGTTCCCTATCTCTGAGGTGACTCTTCATTGGTTGCCCGGCATGCCTGATCGAGAACGTCGGATCGCCGGGGCCGTGGTTGTTCAGGTCAATGATCTGAAGCTGACTTTTGTTACGACCCACCTTCATCACAACAACGAATCTTTTCGCCAACAGCAATCCTTGGAGCTGAATCAGGTCTTTGCAAAGCATGCTGAAACGCTCGGCTTGCCGATGATTCTCGCCGGTGATTTGAATGCAACTCCCGACAGTCAGCCGTTAATAACACTGCGAGAAGAATGGCAGTCGGCGACCGAAGGTCAGGCGGACATGCTGACATTTCCAGCGGTCAAGCCGGAGCGACAACTCGACTATATCCTTACTCGCCCCAGGGGTCGAATTGCTGTTCGATCTGTGAAAGTGATCAACGAGCATGTGGCGTCAGATCATTGTCCTTTGTTTGCTGAAGTGGCTGTTCAATAACGACCCTCTATTGCGATGCGGGCCATCAAAGTTAGGACCGCGGGGACCTTCGCTGGTCCACAGGCTCAACCACCTCAAAGGAAAAATGGCCAAGTTGCGGCCGCTCTTCGAAACGCGCACCCACCGGAACAGTGGCCGTACTCAACACCTTCCCCTGTAACTCTCCCGGCCATCACTGCGAATAGCTGCCAGAATCAATCAGCCCCACGCAGATACGGCCCGTGTCAAACAAAAGAACTTGACCGTCAGTTACCGGAATATGTCGCATCGATGGAGAGCCAATTACGGGTGCAGAATCACCATGGAGACTCACCCCATTTTATGAGCCCCGTTTTCTGAACGGCAGCGATAATTCTCAGAGTGCTGTCCGACGTGACCAGAACGATCCTGTTGAGGCATACTGGACTGCGTTTTGGGAGTTCAATAAACGCCCCAGGATTGTTCACGATGCAGAATGGCAACTATGACGAAGCCAAGTGTCGCTCTCGACCCATCGTGCTATTCGAGCCCGAAAACACCGACAGCCGCAACCCCTGTCAACGTAAGACGTTAGACAAGGATTGCGGCTGTCTGAGTGCAATTGATAAAGCGGAGAGACAGGGATTCGAACCCTGGGTACCCTTGCGGGTACTCCGGTTTTCAAGACCGGTGCGATCGGCCGCTCTGCCATCTCTCCGGGGCGGATGCTATTGAGATCTTCAAGGACTGTCAACGTCCCGGTGTTCGAACAGACACAAAGTCCGACGACTAGTTCCGTTCAAATCGATTCGATCGGCACAGACCATGAAAAAAGCGGAAGTCATGGGACTTCCGCTTTGATTCAGCAGAGACTGCTCCGGATCCAAAAAACTACGCGGCACGTCGCTGCAGCTGGGCAACGGCCTTCGGAAAGACAAGGTTGGACTGGCGACCCAAAGCCATGCAAATGCCTTCCACGACTCGCTCCAAATGAGACGCCGGGAGTTCTGTATAAATTGGCAGTGACATGACTTCCGCACAAGCTCGCTCAGCTTCAGGCAGATCGCCGGGCTGGTAACCGAGATATGCAAAGCATTTCTGTAGATGCAGTGGAATCGGATAATAGACGGCGCAGCCGATCTGTTTTTCCTTCAGAGACTTCATAATCTTCTCACGCTGTCCGCCCACAACTCGTGTGGTGAACTGATTGAAGACGTGACGACGATCCGGCAGGATAGTCGGTACTTTGACA
>CAIXQV010000063.1 GCA_903921605.1 uncultured Planctomycetaceae bacterium
GCTTCCAATTCTGAATCGTTTTTTGTTAACCTGTGTGTTCAAAAGGTGTCATCCAGCCGACACACCAATTCCAATCCGCGCCCGTAGCTCAGTTGGATAGAGCGACCGCCTTCTAAGCGAAAAACGGACGCCTCATTGAGCCTGCTTTTCCAGTGTTTTATGCTGTTTTCGCATCGTTCAACAGTTCAGGAAAAGTTCTGAAAATTATCGTTGCGGTTGTCGCGACAACCGCTTAAACGAGAACACTCCAAACAAAAAAGTAGCGAACGATGAGTCAATTGATCTGCCCCAACTGTGGGACTGTAGGAACACCGAAGACCGTTACTAAAGGCAGCATCCTGATAGAGCTTGTTCTTTGGATATGCTTTATCGTTCCTGGCATCATCTACAGCATCTGGCGGCTCACAACTCGGGCACAAGCTTGTCGCTCTTGCGGGGCGGGAAACATGGTCGCTTTGAATAGTCCTGTCGGCAAGAAGCTCCAGAAGGATTTCAAATAATACGCCCGTGCATTATTTGCTCCAGCGCAAAAGAAAACCCGCTCCGTCATTACGATGGTGCGGGTCTCGGGATCTCAATCAACCGCACTGGAAGTCAATCACTAATCCAGTAGTGGCGTGTATCCGTCGCGGCGGTTTCCATTCTCATCCCATTTCTGCTCGTTTCCACTTTCGTCGAAATTGTAGCCTGCCTGAATGAGAAGTGACTGAAGTCTTTTCATCCGACTTTTCACTTGTTCCGCTGAAAATGCAATTCCTCGCCCCACTGCGAGTGCACTTAACTGCGCTTCGAGCATCAAACATGCCTCACGAGTAGAGTTGTTGTCACTCCAACTACCCTTTGATGGATCTCGAATCAATTCCGTGAGATAGGCAATCCGAGCCTCGACTAACTTGGCTCTCTCCGCATTTGAACGGGCACCAAGTCTTAGTGTCTTCAATTCAATCTCAGCGAGCGACACAACCATCTTATCGACTCCAGCGTCACGCACTACGACTGGGGCAGGAATGGTGGTTTCTGCTTGATCTGAACACCCAACAACAATGCAGAGTCCCCAAAACAGATTCATTCGAAGAAGTATCTTGATCACAGAGAATTTCCTTTCATGAGACAATGCTGGTAATTTGTAACACTACCAAATTGTCAGTCCGAGTTCTCTCTCGCAGTCGCATCGTACTGCCTCCAGTCACTGGCCTGCGCATCAGTCAGACCACCAACGGTCCGTTGGAAGTGAAAAATTGACTTCCACCCGTCTGGAAGTGATCGGTTCCGGGAATGACTTCCATCGGTCTACCGTAAGAATCGGCCTCACAGGGTGCCCCGTGCAGGGCCTTCGATTGCCCGGACAGGGTATTCTTCGCCCGGAAACCCTAAGATCTCAGCCGTTTCACCGTAAGAATTTCGTCCGGAGGGTGAAAACAAAAGAAACAGCACGGAACTGGCAATTGGGGGAGGTATCCCGTGCAGAGAGGCAGGGAGGACCCTAGAGAATCAATCAAACTCAGGCGAATATGAAACCGCTTCAATGACCGTCTGACCAACAGCCCCATCAGCCTCTGAAGATTTTCCGCGACGAATCCGTTCGGCAATCGCCAGTGTCTTCTGCATGATACCAGACCGGCTGGAGCCTGCGTTCACCTGAACGGCAA
>CAIXQV010000064.1 GCA_903921605.1 uncultured Planctomycetaceae bacterium
CTGGGTGACATCCACGGCACCGCATTCTCCTCGGCCGCTTCGAACACCATGAGCGTTTCCTTACGGCGGCTTGAAAACCGTGCCAAAGGTCGCCGTGTTCGCGGATCTGCCCGGTAGTGCTTGCCGAGAGCGACATGATAGGTCGTGACTCCCGGCGCCTTATGCAAGCCGGGGCATTGATACGTGTTTGGCATCTTCGCGGAGATCGCTAAATTTGCAGGATCATCCCAGGGCTTCGATAAATCGATTTGCTGATAGAGTGCCTCCTGGTTCATGTAGGGGAGAATCAGAGTTCGCCAACTGTGCAGTTTTCGTCCCTGAGTGTCTGTTGTGTAGGCGGGTGGCAATGTGTTGTACGCTTGATGGTAAAGTGTCAGCGCCTTTGCGATTGCGTTCAAGTTGCTCCTGCATGGCGTTCTGGTTTTCAAATGATATGGGTAACGAGCAAATGGAAATGGAGTGATGGCCGAAAACCACAACCAGGCGACGAAGATGAGTGAAACGGTCCACAGGGCTTTGGACCAGAGAGTGGAATTCTTTCGAGGCGGTTTTGGCCTGGCTGCTGGAGCCTTGAATGCTGATGATTCAGGCCGTTGAACTTCAGGGCTGGCAAAGGGGCTTTCGGTCATACTGACTTCCTCCATAGCAGCTCTCCCAGCCGTTTGGCGATCCCCGCGATGTTGCGATGGCACAAGGCATATTCGCCGCGAGTTCGATCGCTTGATTCGTGGTGTACTTCGTGGTTTGGTTCAGGACGCGAGATTTTAACCAGAAAGAAGGTGGCCTGATGTGAGAAAAAGCTGGCCGGTGCCACAAGGCGATCAGAATTCCGAGATGCTTTCACTGCCCGAGATCGTCAAGAGTGCTTTGCGTGTTTCGGACGGAAGGTCTGCGGGAAAGTAGCGGATCATGCTATCTCCCATGATGCCCAGAAAACCGTTCTGGTGTGGCAGCGGTTCATCGCTGTTGAGCCTCATAATTGACTCGAGATCGGCATCCTGCGGCGACATCCACGGCACGGCGTTATTTGCGGCCACTTCAAATACCATCAACGTATTAGACAAGCCGTCAGAGAACTCATTGAATGAGCGAGATTTCGTCGGGTGAAAACAGAAGTCTTCACCGACGGCTCCCAGATATGTCGTCAGGCCAGCAGGTAAACTCGCTTCGGGGCAACGGAACTGTTCAGGCATCTGAGAAGACAGCGCCGAGTTGACCGGATCGTTCCACGGCTTGGAAAGATCGATCTGCTCGTAAAGAGCAGCGTGTTCCATGAACGGCAGAATCAGGGTTCGCCAACAGTGAAGCCTTTGTTCGTTCGTGTCGGTCGTGTAGGCGGGCGGGAGTGCGTTGTGCTCGTCGTGGTATAGATCTAATGCCAAACGAATCTGCTTGAGATGGTTCATGCACTGAACTCTTCGAGCAGTCCGTCGGACGGCAGGACCTCGTGTGACAGCCGGAAGCAGCAACGCCGCCAAAACCAACAACACAGAACCAACTCCGAGGATTTTCAGCCAACGAAACGGATTATGTCGGGGCGTTGGTTCGAGCTGCTGAACTTCCGGCGTGGAAAAAGGGTTTTCTGTCATACGGTCCTCTCCCGATCCCAGCGAACTCCGCAGCCTGCCGAGTAGCTCCAAGGCTGAGTCTTCAGTCAGCAATAACAGCAGCAGTCTTCTGCTCTAATTCTTTGTCTTCCTTTTTCCTTTGGCCCCTTGATTTGTTTGAGGAGGC
>CAIXQV010000065.1 GCA_903921605.1 uncultured Planctomycetaceae bacterium
AGTCCGCTAGTCGCGGAATAAGCAGCGGAGTCATCAGATGAGTGCATATCGAAAATCGGTTGAACTTGGGCTAACGGGCACAGACGCGGAGAAAGTCGCGACGCTCAAAGCCACTGGCGTGACGGCACGCTCGATCGTGCTATCCGATCTACTTTTTCTGCTCAACTTTCGCGGTATGCTCACTAAATTGGTGAGCAATAATTCCGACGAGAAATGGTCCGGGACTGTATTAGCAATGAAGGCAGCTATTGCTGCCGATCCAGCCGCTACGGCTCATGTCGATCGGTGGTTGAGTCACATCACAAACCCTCGGAACACCCATTGGGACACGACGGACGCAAACTACGCTGGGGCGTTTTGGGCGTTGTCTCAGGCTGTTGCGGGCGGTCCCGGAATGCCATCATCTGCGGACTTTGCGGCGGTCGCTGCACTCGGTGGCGGGTGGTTGTTTTCAGATCTGACCGTTGAGCAATTCGCGGCACAGAAAGCCGAGGCAGAAGCCTTCGCCTTTCAGCAGGCATTCCAGTCTGAGTGGGTGGAGTGGCTCAATGAAACCGTCAATCCGCTGATCGCTGCCGGTGACGTGGATGGCGTCAATGCTGCTCTTGCCGGGAAACAATTCTGATGGCGCTGCTGGCACAATGGAGAGCCGACCAAGAGGTCTACGAGGACACCGGAGGCACTGACGCTGTCGAGGATGCCGATGCGGTTGCCTCGTGGGGTGTGTATGCAGGAACACTGTCGGCATCACTCGCGACTCAAGCTACAGCCGGACGTAGGCCAGTCTACACAGCGAACGATGGCGGGTATCCGTCGTTGACGTTTTCGAACACTAATAAGTCAAGCCTACTGCTGGCTCATAGTAGTGACTGGTTGGTCTCTGCTGTGTCATGGCTTGCTGTGATTAAGCCGACAAAAACAACTACCATTCCTTCCGGAGTCGGTAATGGTGCTGTTTTTGGTAAAGGGGTTACGTGGACTAATTTCGGTTGTCATGTTTCGCAGCTTATCATCTCCGTCTCCACTCCTGCGAATTTTGCATGGTGGCATACTGGATACACCACGAGATCGGTATGTGCCTCGCTACCTGACGTTTCGGCATCATGGCATGTTCTGTGGGGCATCGCAGATGGAACCAGTATTAAAGCAGGTATTAATAGGCAGTCTGCAGTACGCACGCTGCACTCGCAGGCTATCGCAATGGGCACAAGTTCTGTTGCCATCGGAGCAGATGCGGACAACACGCTTTATTCGATGGCTGGTGCAATGCGAGAGATCGCATTTTGGGACACGGCATTGAGTGAAAACGACATGGCGACAGAGGTCGATGCTGCGATGAGCCGATGGGGGATCTCGAATAGCGTTTCGCCGCCATCGAGTGGTGGCGGTATTCCAATCGCTCGCGGAATGCACGGGGGAATGAGATGAGCGAATACGTTTATGCTGGCCTGACTTCTCAGACGATTGACATCTTCCTGCAGGATTCAAGCAGCAGCACGGGGCAGGGCCTTGCTGGATTGGTTTACAATTCTGCCGGACTTGTTGCGTCCTATCGCAAGGGGGCAACCGGCTCACGCACAGCGATCACACTGGCAACTCAGACGGTCGGCGGAGCATTTTCAAGCGGTGGTTTTGTCGAAATCGACGCGACGAATATGAAGGGCGTTTATCGGCTGGACATCCCGAATGCAGCGGTGGACACAGAGGGATTTGTTACGCTGTATTTGTATGGGGCAACGAATCTCCTGCCGACTGCACTGAGGATTGACTGCAGGCCACTTCCGGTGGACGTGAAGAAGTTCGGAGGCACTGCTGGCACGTTCGCTTCGGGAGTACCAACAGCGGTACTGGACTCCGCTACCCAGACCCAAATCGACACCATCGAATCCGCCGTGTCCTCCATCGGATCGCAGGCAACGACTGTCGAACGGTCTGTCTCCGACACAAACGCAATCACATTCGCTTGGCCGGTTTCTGGGGCGACTATCACAGGGACGCGATCACTGAACAACGGATCTTACGGAGCGGTCGCAGGGGCGATTGCGTTCCTGCGGTCTGAAACTGGAAAGCATTACTACACACTGGCGTACAACTCAGCGGATCGTCCTGCTGCCGAAGGGCAAGTGCGGTACAAGTTCGTTGATGGTACGTACACTGGCTATGTGGTGCTTCGCACCGTAAATTTGGTGACAGTGGCTCAGGTCAACGCACAGGTTCTCGACGTATTGTCGGTCGACACATTCGGGGAGCTAAGCTCTCCCCCG
>CAIXQV010000066.1 GCA_903921605.1 uncultured Planctomycetaceae bacterium
CGACGAATCTCGTGGTTGGGATGCGTGTCCCGGCCCGCTGGGCCGGGCTGGGGGAACGGCTGGCCCTTTGGGCCGGTCCTTTGGTGTGGAAGCTTGGCCATTACCTTTCCCCCGCCCGCACCAGCGCCCCTCCGTTGCGTCAGGAATGAATGTTCGCCGGTCGGGATACGGCCGGTCTTTCCCGCCTGCCCGTGTCGGGCGGTTGACTCCAGCAGTTCGGGACACGGGTTCACACGTCGACGTGGCCCGTGTGCTGAATTCGTCCAGGAAAGTCCGCAACTTGTCCCGCTGGGTCTGACCTGCGGATGGGGGACGAACTGTCCCCGATCGTACCGCATGGGCACGATCAACTGCTGGCGATGCTGGTCAATGCTCGCGGATTCCAAGAAGTGACTTTCTTGGCTGAAGCTGTGGGAATTTATGTATCGGAATAGTCTGAGCGATCCGCAGCGGATACGCCGTACTGTGACGGCATCCAGGGGGGGCCTCCTATTTCATGGAATCACGGATCTCCAGATCTCCAACGTCAGCGTCGGCCCATTCGTTCTGGCTATACAAAGATGGCCCGATATTGTCAATTGGTGATCAGAGTGATGATGCGAAAACTCATTGTGTGTCGTCTTGCGGGACTTTGAGACACCGCGCTGGCGGTGACGCGGGTGGGTGAAGTCAATAATTATCGCTAAATCAGGATTGATGCCAACGATGTCCCCAACCCAGGATTTCGAGTTTGTCATCTACAGATCTCAGCCAGGACATGCATTCAGCTGCATCAACTGCAAGTGAGAAGTCAACTCGGTCCGACAGTGATCTTGGAATCCACGAAATGAGACACCATCCTCCGTAAGATGTTTCAACCTCAATCAAATCGACCCAGCAATCCCAAGGTGGAATGCAATCCTCGTCGAAAAATCCTTGGCTTTCCGGTGTCACGGCTCCATCGAACAGAGATTTTGCAAAGTCAGTGACAAGGAGTGCCATTGGGCGATGAAGCTCTGCCTGCACAAGAGACGCGGCGTCCGGTGAGGGCAAAGTGTTATTGACTCTGGCAGCAATGAATTCATTGAATCGAACGAACATATCGTGTGATGGTTTCGTATGGCAGGAATCGGGGAATGCCAACTTTGCGGCAGGCTTCAATGATGCGCTTCGATACAGAACAGAATAATCGTCTTGGCTGGGAGGCCTTGAGTCTCGGAGATAGCAGTAGTTCAGACATGAAATCAGACGCTCAGTAAAAACAACCAGTCGTTCGCCGGCGATTGCAACAGTCATTGTTCACCTCTCAAGTCTTTGATGACTTCGTCAAGAATGTCCTTGGCTTCTGGGGCATAATCCAGGAATCGCCAACGAGGACGGTTCAATTGGTTCATGACACTCTGGGTTGTCCGTGCCGTCCCCTTCAACTCCCAGTATTTCTTTGCTACGAGACGCGCGTTCTCGGTTAGACCTGCAATCTCGTCGGCAGACAGCGTAGTACCCTTAACGGAATCTAAATGATCCAGCCTTCTGACGGCAGCCTGCATCTGATCCACTGTTGCCTTCGGAGTATTCAATGCAAACCGACTTCCCTTTGATCCGGGCGATTGTGGCGTCGGCCCAGGGGTACCCTTCAGTCCTCGTGCCGATTGTTCCGCCGAAGCCTCGACGCCTTCTGCCAATGCTTTGGTGACGACTCGACTCCCTCTCCACGCCTTCCACATGGAGCTGAATTTCTTCGCAGCCCAACCGAGGATGCGGGCACCAAACCATCCTGCCCCTGCGGCTCCGTAGTGAGTTCCTACCTCGAGCGCCACCTGGTACATCATTTCGTGCAGCCCGTCCTTCAACCCCTCTCGGAGATGATTCATCCGTCCGGGGCCGTAGAGTTCATCAATGTATTCATCGATGAACTCCTCGCTATAGAGACTATTTCTCC
>CAIXQV010000067.1 GCA_903921605.1 uncultured Planctomycetaceae bacterium
ACTTCCTGGAACTGTCCACTGACAAGTTCCGAAAGCGGAGAGGTCGCATCCTTGGATCGAAGAAGACTCTTGGGGGTCATCACGACCAAAGGCTTCTTCCAGCGACGAAGCGTTTGTCGCCGCAGCAGATGGAAATAGTTTGCGGGAGTGGTCGGATTTGCCACCTGAATGTTGTCATCCGCGCCCATCGCAAGGAACCGTTCAAGTCGTGCACTGGAATGCTCCGGCCCCTGCCCTTCCATTCCGTGAGGAAGCAACAGCACCATGCCGCTGAGTCGCTTCCACTTATCTTCGCCACTGGCAATGAACTGATCGATGATTACCTGCGCAACGTTAACAAAGTCGCCGAACTGAGCTTCCCAGATCACCAAGCCATCCGGACAGTCGAGGCTATAGCCGTACTCGAAACCAAGTACGCCAACCTCCGAAAGCGGACTGTTGTAGATCTCAACATGTTCCGCACGAGCAGCCACTTGCTGCAGACCAATCCAAACTCGCCCATCATTGAAGTCGTAGAGTCCGGCATGGCGATGACTGAATGTTCCTCGACGAACATCCTGCCCGCTGAACCGCATATGAGTTCCCTCTTGTACGAGGGTCCCGAAGGCAGTCATTTCTGCCCCACCCCAGTCAAAGAGAATTTCACCAGCCGCCATCTTTCGTCGGGATTCCAGAATCGCCTCAATCTTTGGATGCGGCTTGAATCCTTCCGGAGGTGACGTCAACGTCGTCATTACCTTGCGAATGATATCCGCAGGAACTCCCGTTACAGGAGCATCGGCTTTCGAGGAAGCTCCACCGAAATAACCGTTCCACATTCCTCCGCCACTATCCTCCAGATACTTGAAGCCCTCTTTGCGAGCTTCGAGCAACTCTGCTTCCAATACCTGTCCCCGACGCGCGACAATTTCCATGCCTTCTTCCTTTGTCACCTCGCGCAAACCGACGAGAGACTCAAGGAAGCTATTGAAAACCGTTTGGCGACTTCGAATGACCTGATACATCGTTGGCTGAGTGAATGCAGGCTCATCGGCTTCGTTATGACCGCGACGACGGAAGCAATACATGTCGATAATGACATCGCGATGGAACTTCGCGCGGAAGTCCATTGCCAACTGGACAACCTGAGCAACGGCCTCCGGATCTTCGCCGTTCACATGGAAGATCGGTATCTGCAACATCCGAGCAACATCTGTCGAATAGGTACACGAGCGCGCTTCCGATGGCGACGTCGTGAAACCAATCTGATTGTTCACAATAATATGAACAGTGCCGCCTGTCTGATAACCTGGCAGTTCACTCAGATTTAATGTTTCCTGAATGACTCCTTCACCAGCAAACGCAGCATCTCCGTGCACCAGGATGACACAGCTCTTCCGACGATCGAAATCCTCATTTCGATCCTGTTTTGCCCGAAGTCGGCCTTGAGCAACCGGGTTCACAAATTCGAGATGGCTCGGATTGAAGCATAATGTCAAATGGACATTCTGCCCCGAGGAAGTCATGCGGTCGGAGCTGTAGCCAAGGTGATACTTCACATCACCACGGCCCATCTTCAACTGAGGATCGACGTCATCAAATTCGCGGAAGATCTTCGATGGGCTCTTGCCCATGATGTTTGCCAGCACATTCAGTCGCCCGCGATGCGCCATCGCCAATACGATCAAATCAGTCCCCTGACTTCCAGCTCGTTCGATCGCCATATCGAGCAATGGAATGAGACTCTCGGCACCTTCGAGCGAAAAGCTTTTGGCCCCAACATATTTCTTTTGAACGAACTCTTCAAAAACAACGGCGTCGCTCAGTCGTTCGAGAATTCGGACTTGTTCGGACCGTGAAAGTTTGAGGCGATTGGCGGTTCGCTCCATTCGGTCCTGCAGCCACTGTCGCACTTGCATGCTGTCGATATGCATAAACTGCACACCGATTGATCGACAATAGGTCGACTGCATCCACGTTACAAGCTGACGGAGCGTCTGAGTATCAGGCCCACCAGCCCATTGAGTCGAAAACTTTCGATTCATGTGCTCTTCAGTGAAGCCGTAAAACGCCGGATCAAGTTCCGCTGGCTTCGGGCGTTCAGCATTCAACGGATCGATCTTAGCGATAATATGACCGCGCACTCGATAACTGCGGATCAGCTGATCAAGGCGTTCCTGCAAAATCACCGCATCCGAAGTCGAAGGATCAACTCGAACCTCAGTCGACTTATGAAAGATGCTCTCCGCTTGAAAAGGTGCCTGGAGGCTTTCGGGAGTCAGGCCAGAATCAACAACCTGAAGTTCATCAAAATAATCTCTCCAATCGGGAGAGACCGAGTTGCGGTCACGAAGGTAACTCTCCAACTGAGATTCTGCGAACTCGACGTTCTGCGTGCCCATGTCAACGCGAGGCTTCGCACTCGGGACATGACCAGCAACATGCCCGGTGACACCGTCACCATGCCCTTCAGTCGGCGAATCCAGAAATGCCGGAGCGCCTGTTGGAAGTGAAGTTGTGTTAGACATTTTCAACTGACTTTGTATTCAGCGGTACCGTACATGAGTCGGTCATACGGCCTGCGTGGAAGGAACTGAGGGGAGTATTCTGATTCAACAGTGTAGTCTTTGACGCCCACAGGGTTGCCGCATCATAGACGGACTGCCATGATTGGGAAGCTTTTGACGGTCTGCAGGTCAGGAATTTTGCGGTGGGAAGACTCTTAGACCTCACCCTGAACCAACGGAATATTGACTCACATGGAAACAATTGCACACATCGGGGTGCTTACAGTATCAGACCGTGCCAGTCGAGGTGAATACGAAGATCTGGGCGGCCCGGCGATCCAAAACTACCTGTCCGAGGTGATCGCTTCACCATGGTCCCCGATTTACCAAGTCGTCCCTGACGATCGACCATCGATCGCCCATGAAATGCGACGAATGTCGGATGAGCTTAACTGTTGCCTGATCATCACGACAGGCGGAACCGGCCCCGCCGTCAGGGATGTCACTCCCGAGGCGACCGCAGACGTATGCGAAAAAATGATGCCGGGCTTTGGAGAACTTATGCGAAAGGTTTCACTGGAAAAGGTTCCCACTGCAATTCTAAGCCGACAAACGGCCGGAATTCGAGCAAAATGCCTGATTGTGAACCTGCCTGGACAACCCAAGGCGATCAAGGAGTGCCTCGATGCCGTGATG
>CAIXQV010000068.1 GCA_903921605.1 uncultured Planctomycetaceae bacterium
GAACGCCTTGGTGGTATCGATCTGCGGTTGGGAATGCGATTGCCGAATCAGCAGTTGAAGTAGTTTGAGAATTAGTGGGTTGGTTCGGGGCGCCTCGGACAGCGTTTGGTTCATAGTGCTATTTTTGGGTGAGTGTCTGATATGAGACACCTTGTAGCGGGTCGAAAGCTTGGTCGTAATGCATCTCATCGCAAGGCGATGTTTCGCAATATGGCTGTTAGTCTGATAAAGACGGTTCGTATCCTGGAAGGCGAGCCGGGGCAGCCAAAGGTTGCTGGGCGAATCGTGACAACAGTTCCGAAAGCCAAGGAGCTGCGTCCGATGATCGAGAAGCTTGTTACCTTGGCCCGAAAAGCTCGGAAGATTTCGCAGGATGCTGTCCAGTTTCAGACCGACGCTGAGCGTGGGTCTGATGCGTGGAAAGCTTGGCGCGACTCCGAGAAAGGAAAGAATTGGGTGATCGCCACAGCTCCGGCGTTGACCATGCGTCGACGTGCGTTCGCAGACCTTCGCGATGATTCTGCCGTTGAGATTCTGTTCGACGATCTCGCGTCTCGGTTTCAGGATCGTACTGGCGGTTACACTCGGGTGGTTCGGTTAGCCCGGGTTCGCCTCGGCGATGCTGGCGAACAGGCACTGATTGAGTTTGTGGGTACCAATGACCGGGTTAAATCTCGGAAACGCAAGGCTCCTGTCGTGGAAGCCGCTGCGACTTAGTCTGTTTGAATCTGATAGTGGTAAAAGAAACCCTCGCTTTTTAGCGAGGGTTTTTTATTGGTTGTGGTTGATATTGCCGAGCTTGAAGTTCGGACGTAATCTCATCAGGTACTCTCTCGGCGAACCGTTGAGCCACTGGAACATTGTTTGATTATTGATGGATTGGCCTGAGTGCTTTGGAAGTTGAAGAGCTTTGGTCTCGTGTTTCAGGTGCAATGATTGCATGCCTTGATATCCGAAGGATCGGACTTGTGGCGCAGTACTTTGATTTTTGTCGGGCAATGACCCTGTTGTGCGAGGATATCTGCGCTCGGCATCCGGAATTCTTGCACGTAAGGATGTCGCATGTTCCAGTGACTTTCTCACAGACTCGTTCGCCTGTGGAATGGGGTGTTCAGGCCCGCTTGACGCCGCTCCGGTTTGAGGGTGGCTCACCTGTCGAGCGCCGCAACGGGCGACTTTGGACCGTTCAGAGGGTCTGCCATAAGGGCAATGAAGCGCTGTACATCCTGACTTTTCTATTGCCTCGTTTTCTGAACCTGTCGTTTGACGAGAAGTTGATCACGATTTTTCATGAGCTGTACCACATCAGCCCGGACTTCAACGGGGACATTCGGCGGTTCAGTGGATCGTGTTATATGCATACGGGTAGTCAGAAGAGTTACGACCGTCAGATGGCGGTGTACTCGAAGGAGTACCTGCGGATGGGTGTTTCTGAAGAGTTGATCAGATTTTTGAAGCTCGATTTTGGGACACTCCAGAGGCAATGTGGGGACGTTGTGGGCCTCCGAATCGCAATACCGCGGTTGATCCCTTTGGAGAAGGTTGCCTGATGGAATTGAACTGCAGTGTCCTGTGTGTGAACGTACTTTGAGCGAGAGTAACCTGCTATGGAGATTGATACGGCAACTACTCGCGCGTCTTCGATCTACCAGCATTTGATCCGAGTGATTGCACCAAGGCCAATTGCGTGGGTTTCAACGATCTCGCTCTCCGGAACAGCGAACCTCGCGCCGTTCAGTTTCTTTACCGGTGTTGGATCCAGGCCACCCAGTGTATTGTTTTGTCCGGCCAATCGCCGCGATGGCAGTGCAAAAGATACTCTGGTCAATATCCTCGATACTCGCGAGTTTGTGGTCAATGTCGTTCCCTTTCGGCTGGCCGAGGCGATGAATCTGAGTTCGACGGAGCTTCCTCCCGAAGAGTCGGAGTTCGAGCTGACGGGGCTTCAGATCTCCGAATCGAAGGTTGTTAAGCCGCCCGGAGTGAGCCTGTCACCAGTTCGAATGGAGTGTCAGTTGATGCATCATCTGGAACTGGATGGCGGACCGGGTGGCGCCAACATTGTCGTTGGGCGGATTGCGCATCTCCATCTGGATGAGAGTGTGCTTGATTCTGCGGGCTATGCCGATCCAGAGTTACTGGATCTGATTGGTCGGCTCGGCGGAGCGTCCTATTGTCGCACAACCGACCTGTTTGACCTGCTTCGACCATCACCATGATTCGTGTCGGCTCAGGTGTCCGGTTTCTTGTCGGGCTTCGCGCGGCTTCATCAACTGTTGTCCGTGATCCATTGCATGTGACACTTGTCCCTCGCACGCAGTTCTTTAGTTGCGGACGCATGTCTTGTCGACGAACAATTCGACGAGTTCGTTTGGGCTTGCGATCATTCGCGACACTTGCTGACACGCCAGCTTCGTGCTTGAACATGTTGTCCAGACGAACGACAAACAGCGATTCACGATTAATGAAACCAGTCCGCGAATTCGAGCGAACCGGGGTCATTCGGTTGATGTGGATTTAGCCTACGAGCTGGCTGATCCGCCAGCCATTCTGCTTCGCAGGACGCCTCTCAGCGCAGTCGCGGCGATTCGTGAAGGCGGTCTTCAAAAAATGAGTCGCCGTCGTGTGCATCTTCACTGCGACAGCCGCACTGCTTTAGCCGTCGGGACTCGAAGAGGAACGCCGGTCCTGCTGAAAGTACGAGCCTATGAGATGGTCCATAAAGGAGAGATGGTCCATGAAGGATTCGTGTTCTTTGTGACCGTCAATGCAGTGTGGCTTACGTGAGTAGCCGGTCATCAGGCTTTGCGTGAAATTGCTCTCTTGTCGCCTGCGACGCCAGCAACTCCCGGCTGTGTCGCAGGTCGCTGAGGACGCGAGGCATGTAAAGCGTCTGAGTGATCAGAGGTTCGTCCGGCATAAAGCCCGGAAGTGAATCGGCATACTGAGAAAGATCCTGGGGGGAAATCGCCCAGCCTTCGACCGTTGCCCAGCCGAAGACAATGGTCAGGTAGCGTCCTTCGCGATGCACGTGCAGCCAGCGCGTGTATTCGTCGGAAAAGTCAAAGGGCAGGAACAGCGTATGCGCGTCGTTGAGGGCCGTCAGCATGCGAATCCATTCCGTCACAAGCTGCATCGTCCCGGTGGCCGGACGAAATTCGTGGTTCTCGCTGTTCGGCTGCAGGCCAAGATAATAGCTTTCCCCCGCGCGGGATTCAGAACCGACCTGAACGGCAATCTGATTGTCGGCATTTAAACTGACTGATACGTTCCGCATTGAGATATCCGATTTGTTCCGCATTGGCTGGAAGCAGTCGCCTGCGGCCACCATCAATTGAGTTAATTTTTACTGACCAGGGAACCCACATGGTACGCGTTTTGTGTACGGCGTTGAATGGAGAGAGCGGCCCCCACTTTCAGATGTTGGCAGATGCCGGCCACGAGTGTCACGTTCCGGACCGGTCGCGTGATCTCTGGAACAACGATGTTCTGATCGACACGCTCAAGGGATATGACGCCGTTATCGCTGGTTCTGAACCTTATCCTCCCAATGTTATCGCTGCAATTCCTCATGTTCGAGTCCTGGCTCGAGCTGGTGTTGGTTTCGATGCGATTAATCTCAAGGCCTGCGATGAGGCCGGGATTGTCGTCGCCACGACGCCCGGGTGTAACCATCATTCCGTAGCTGAGCATGCGATCGCCATGCTGATGGCACTGGGACGCGGTTTTCCGGCACTCGATCAGGAAGTGCGACGCGGTGAATGGAAGCGAATTCCTTATCCGCGAATTTCCGAATGCACTCTCGGCCTCGTGGGTCTGGGCCGCATCGGTCAGGCTACTGCAACTCGCGCAATTGGGCTGGGAATGAAAGTCGTCAGCTACGATCCCTACGCGCCGGCTGACTTCGTGAAGAAGCATGGGATTACCATGATGTCGCTGGAAGATCTGTTCCGGCAGTCGGATTTCATTTCGCTGCATTCTCCGGCGACTCCGGAGACAAAACACATGATCAACGAGAAGTCGATTGCTTTAATGAAGCCATCCGTCGTCATCATCAATACGGCTCGCGGTCCGCTCATTGATGAGCCAGCCCTCATCAAAGCCTTGCAGACGGGAAGAGTTCGTGCTGCTGGTCTGGATGTGTTTGAAACAGAACCATTGCCACTCAGCAGTCCGTTGATCGGAATGTCGAATGTGTTGCTGGCCGGTCATGTGGCCGGGCTCGACAACGAATCACACGATGCCACCTGGGCTCTGGGTGCAGAGATCATTCTGAAGCTGCATCAAGGCGAATGGCCGGCTGACTGTATTCAGAATCTGAAGGGCAAGACCGGCTGGAAGTGGTAGGTTCTTGTTGAGGCGTGAGCCTTCATTCAGGATTAGGCTGCAGCCCTGCGGCGGGCGAATTTGCTGCGGATATCCAGGACGGCGTCGATCACATCGGCGACGTCCTGATCCGACATCGAAGGCGACAGCGGCAGGCTGAGCATATTCTGAAATGCCCCGTGCGCCACCGGGAAATCGTCC
>CAIXQV010000069.1 GCA_903921605.1 uncultured Planctomycetaceae bacterium
GCCGGGGTTTCAGTCACATTCGAACCGACCAGCTGCAATGCGGTGGTTTGTCCAACACCCACGATCGTCGGATAGACCTGCGAGATGAACGGACGATTGCTGACCTCAATAACATAGTTCCAGTACTTGTTGCCCTGATAACGGACGTCGCGAACTTCCAGCAGATATTCGCCCGGTTCAAAGGAATGAGACAGAAACGGATCTGCGGCAAAGGTGTTGTCTGCTGCAGCCAAAGTCGATCCGGTCTTCGCACTACGAATCGCGATGATAGGGTCCACATGCGTCTGCAGGTCGTGGATCCGATCTTCAAGGCGCATCGCAAGACAGTGGAATGTCAGCGAAGTCGGCTGTTCAACTTTGAAGCGATAGAAGTCGACATCTTCCGCCTTCTCAACACATCCGCAGATTGTTCCGGGAGCGACAACCGCCTGAGCCGTTTCCTGAGTATCGTTCTTCGGATCTTCCACAATCACAGGATCGCGAGTGATCACGATCTGACCAACGGTACTTGGGCCGGTTGGGCCGATGATGCGAAAATCCCGAACTCCCGTCATCGCCTCCGCCGCCACAGCGAACTTCAACTTGATCTGAGTCAGTGCGGGTTCCTTGCCGTCCTTGCCAAGTTCCATCGGAGTGATCACTTCACCCGTCACACCTTCCCCGGAGATCAGAACCTGATTGGCTCCGAACATGCTGTAGCGTGATTCAACTGTGTGCTCCGATGCCTGCCCCACCTGAATGGCGGCGGTCGACAGATTCATCAGCATCGGATACGACTTCTGAGCCAGGGCTTGAGAAGTCAGGGTCGTGAATGCAACAACGGCAAGAAGAACTCTCTGCATGGCGGTTACCTCACGAACAAAAATTGTTTGCTGTTGATCAGAGTCCACAGAAGATCTTCAAAGAATTCCTGGCGACTGGCGGCCTCCGGCAGAAATCCCAGTGATGCCTTCAGTTCCGCTTCACCTGGTTCACGGCTGAGTGTGACCATGTAAAGTTCCTGCACGATTTCAGCATCTGTTTTTTGAGTCGCCAACAGCGATGTGACTCGCCCTGTTTTGCTGGCCAGTTTCGTGGCGATGATGTCACCATTCAAAGTGTGCAGCGCCTGACCAAGATTTTCATCGGGCATGCGTTCGCATTCGCACACACTGACTCGACGCGGCTTCCCGAATGTCATCAGGAAGTGGTCCGGGTATTCACCGTCCGGCAATTCGATTGCTCGCGTTCCCGGTGGCAGACCTTTGAATTTAGTAGGGGCTGCTGTGACAACGTCGATCGCATCCAGCAGAGGTTCTGCCCCAACGCGTTTGACTTTGAAGTGCGTGTAAAACTTGTTATCCGAGACATTCTCTGTCGTTGGCTGAGACTGCAACTGATACAGGCGTGAAGACATGATGGTTCGCACCAGCTGCTTCAGATCAAAGTTGCTGGCGATAAAGTGATCGGTCAGAGCCTCCATCATCGCTGGATTTGTTGGCGGATTTGTCGCACGCATGTCATCGACCGGCTCGACAAGCCCACGACCCAAAAGATAAGACATATACCGGTTGACGACTGATCGAGCGAAGTCGCGGTTGTCCTTCGATGTCAGCCAGGCGGCCAGCGGAATCCGGCGATCCAGCTCGTGATCGACCTCTTCACCATCCAGCGGCTTTGGCTTCAGAACTTTCCCGGTGCGCGGGTGTCGGACATCCCCCGTCGAGCGAACCATCACGACGGTTTCGCGTCCGAACAGTCCGAATTCTTCGCTGTTCTTGTTGCCAACTCGCGAGAAGAATGCAGAAAAGGCGTAGTAGTCAGCCTGGCTGTATTTTTCAAAGGGATGATGATGACACTTGGCACATTGCAGTCTGGCGCCCAGAAACAATTGAGCGGTTGATTCAGCGAGGTCTGCGGAGTTATTGTTGATCTGGAAGTAGCTGGCCGGCCCGCTTGAAAAGATTGATCCCTTGGCCGTGATCAGTTCGCGTACAAACTGATCGAACGGCTTGTTCACTCGGAAGGAATCCCGAATCCAGTTATGCATCGCCCACATACGTTGTTCGTCCGAGGCGTCGCCGTTGCTTGTATTTCGCAGCAGATCGGACCATTTTAAGGTCCAGACTGCGGCATACTGATCGTTGTATCGATCAAGGTCTGGATTCCCGGTCAGGCCCAGCAACGAGTCAATCAGCTTTGGTCGTTTTTCGGGATCCTGGTCTGCTATGAAGGTTCGAGACTGTTCCGGCGAAGGCAATGTCCCAATCGCATCAAGGAAGGCACGACGAACGAAAGTGGCGTCGTCACAGAGTCCAGACGGAGTAATGCCAAGCTCCTTGAATTTGGTTACGGCAAACTCATCCATGAAATTTTGATTCTTCCAGTCTTTCAGGTCTGGCTCAGGACCGTAGGGCGAAACGAACATGGCAATGTCTGCCTGGCCTTCGAAGCGAACCATAATAGGAGCCTGACCGCGACCTTCGACCGTGACAAGTCCGTCGGACGTTACAGAAAGCACCGCGTCATCCGTGGAGTCAAACTTGGCCCAGCCCGTGACGTCTCGCGTGGTTCCGTCGCTGTATTCGGCGAAGACTCGCAACTGCTGAGTATGTTCCGGAGCTGCAATACGTTCCTTCGGTTCAACGGACAGCTTCTTGATCGTCGGAGCATCCGGCTTCGGACCTGGGGCACCAGTCTTCAACCACGCGAGCATCGTGTTGTAAGGTGTTGAACCGACAACCAGTTTCTTGCCACCACCATGAGCGACTTGCAGAGTCGGTTTGCGAATCAACAGGCTCTCTTCCGGTTGTACCAGGCTGACTCGACGTTGTTGGCGATCGCGAACCATGGCGTTGTAGTCGAGATCCGGATCGAAACCGACAACCGAAAGCACAAAGCCACCTTTGCCGAACTGACTTGCATGACAGGCACCCGCGTTGCATCCCATTCGGCTGATGATCGGCCGAATATGGCTGTCGAATCCGACCTTCGGTTGCTCCTCAACGCCTGCAACCTGTACCGTCACAGTTTGAGATGACTCACCGTTTGCCACCGTGATTGTGGCTGAACCATTGCCTGTGGCCAGAAGTCTTCCGGATTCAGAAACGGTCACGATCTTGTTGTCAGAAGAAACATACTTCGAGGATGTTGTCAGATCGTCCGATCGCTTATCCAGCGTGCCTTCGTTGTTGGGGCGAGCGACCAGCAACTGAGCTTCACTAAAGTTGCCGTTGAGGGAGACTGCGGTTGGGGTGACTGTGATCGCTGCAACAGTTGAGGACGCGGCTTCTGCAGGATTGACGTTGAGCACGGCCACGCACGTCAGTGAAGCGATCATCAAAGTCGCGCGACGAACCCGCTCTGTGAGCCGAATGGCGCTAGCCACGGGTGTCGTGACAGATGCCTCATTCTCACCGGCGGCTAGCGCCGGGCCGCTCAAAGAGTCATCACAGGAATTGCAGTTGGCTGAATGAGCAGCACAAAATGCGCGGAGTTGAAGAGGCATAGCAGGGACTCCGAAGGCGGGAAATAAACGCGGGGCTTGAATTATGGCCTTCTGAAACGCCAATTGCCAACCTCCATGTCTGTACTTCCTGGAGGACGGTGACCGTAAATTCCGAATCCCCGGTATTCTTCGCCGTCCTCAATGCAAGCCATGGCATCGGAAGACCCTTGTCGGAAATTTGTGATTTAGCCCTCCGTCAGGTTTCCAGACTGGCACAGAACGGTTTTCCTGGAGTATGCTTTCAGAGTTCTGCCCGCCGGTATTCGATCCCCCCTGCTCTCGCCTGCCTCTATATCTTTGCTCAGGAATCAAAGCCATGTTCGGTTTTGCACCACGTAATCTTCGTGACTGTGAACGAGTGACTCGCCGAGGTCTGCTGCAGATCGGTAGTCTCACCGGTTTGGGTTTGAGTCTTCCGACATTGCTTGCTGCAAAGACTGCGATGGCAACCGAAGGGCGACCCGCAGCGGCTGGCGGTAAGGACATGAACTGCATCCTGATCTGGACACAGGGTGGAACCAGTCACCATGACACATTTGATCCAAAGCCGAATGCTCCGGTGAGTGTGAAGGGTGAATTCGGTGTTATCAATACGGCGGTCCCCGGAGTTCAGTTCACCGAGATCCTGCCCAACATGGCTCGGTCACTGAATCGCTATGCGTTGCTGCGAAGCTGGAACCCGGAAAACGGCAGTCATGGTGTGGCCGATCAGTTTGCAATGTCTGGTCGCAAGTTGAATCCATCGTTGCATTACCCGACCTACGGATCAGTCGTTAGCTGGTACAAAGGATTTAAGTCTGCTCTGCCAGCTTTCGTGCAGTTGGGCAGTTCGGTTGATAAACGATTCGGTGGTGGCTCTGCCGGAATTCTGGGCCTCGAGCACAATGCCTTTGAAATTCTGGCAGACCCCAATGCAAAAGGTTTCAACGTTCGTGATATCAGTTTCCCCAACGGAGTGACGTCAGGTCGAGTCGATCGGCGCAAACGAATGCTGGCGTCTCTGGACAACCTGCAGCGACAGGCTGACGTTCAGGCCGAAGCTTATGATGCCCTCGATGAAAACTTCAAAGCTGCGTTCAACATGATCACCGCTCCGGAAACTAAAGCCGCGTTTCAGATTGATCAGGAAACAGAAGCGCTGCGCGATCGATACGGACGACACAAGTTTGGTCAGAGTTGCCTGCTGGCTCGCCGCATGATTGAAAGCGGCGTTCGCTTTGTCACTGTCACGGATGGCGGCTGGGATACTCATCAGGACAACTTTAAGTCGCTCAAGAATAATCGAATTCCGCCAATCGATCAGGGACTTCCGGCACTGCTGGAGGATCTGGAAACTCGTGGTCTGCTGGACACAACTCTGGTAGTTTGGCTCACCGACTTCGGACGTACGCCGGTGATTAACTCCGCCAGCGGTCGCGATCACTGGGCGAGTGCGGGTTTTGCGATTATGGCGGGTGCCGGAATTCCGGGCGGTGCGGTACTCGGTGCGACTGACGAAGAAGGCGGCCGACCGATTCGAGATGAATATCTCACGGCGGACCTCGCCGTGACCATCTACGAAAAACTGGGTATTCCGAGC
>CAIXQV010000070.1 GCA_903921605.1 uncultured Planctomycetaceae bacterium
TGCGGAGAACCCGTATCTGCCTCCCGCGACGCCAACTGCGAGATTCAGGGGCTCCGACGAGCATTCGCGAGACCGCACCACAATTATAGCCGCCAACGTGGCTCTGATTCCCATTTACCTGCTGGTGCTGGTTGCGTCTGTGATTGAACTGGCTGGAGTCAAGGATATCACATCTCGTGGTGCCGTTGATTACTGGAGGCACGCGATTGCCTCATTAACGTCTCTTGGCATTTGTGGAGCGACGGTGCATCTCGCCCGCAGACGCAGTCGACTCGCAAAGTACTCTCTCATCGCTTCCCTGTTGTTCCTGGTGATCATGATTTACCCAGGACTCAACGTGGTCTGGAATGCGATCGCTCGCCTGATTGACTGATCATACCTTGAGTGTGCTCACAGTTATCTCGATAAGCGGCAGTCCACTCGCGCGGCTTCACGTCTGTATCAGGAGCGGCTCTCATGGCCAATGAGTCACCCCGCACAATCCCCGAAATCCCTACATCTTTACTCGATTCAGGCAAGCGGGGAAGACTGGCCGATGCTGCCGGTGGAAACTGGCTGTTCGCTGGTCGACTGGTCGATCATCACCATGGATTCTGTGTCCGCTGCTGCGCGTTGTTCCGGTGTTAATTTAACCCGACGCGGCAGGCCGGGTGCAGTTCTGCAGAGACCTCGGCAGAGTTCTCCGATCAGGCAGGGTGCATGCATGGTAAAAGTCGCTCTCAATAACGCCTCAGGTGAAGAGTCGCCGGAGTCTAAACCACGCCCCACCAAAGCCCCTCGCAAATCACATTGGCTGATGAAGCTGATGTTTCTGACCGCTGTGGCAGTCGCGGCCGCGCCGAGCGTGATTTCAATGAGCGGCCAGGGACCAACGATTCTCAAAAAATTGCAGCCAAAAATCGGCCAGGCCGTTTCCTTTCAGAAGCTTCAGGTCCATTGGTGGACGCCGGTCGAAATCACCGGTCTCAGCATTCGCGATCTCAGCAGTGTGTCAAAAGATCAATCTGCCGCTGAGGCACCATTAATGTGTGAGATCGAAAAAACAACAACCACTGAGCCGCTCTGGCGGATCGTTCTGAATGCAGGCCGCGGGACAGGTTTAGTACTTAAGTCCCCCCATGTCCGCCTGATTGCCGATGATAACGGCACGAATATTGACCGCACTCTGACGGAACTCTTCGGCGAATCAGATACTGCCAAAACGACTAAGCGATTTCCATTTCGAATCACAATTGAAGATGGAACGGTGGAGCTAAAGTCCGGCTCCAATCTGCTGAACGCCGCCCCGACTCTGACAACAAAGGACTCCGCTGAATCTTCGCCGGAGATTGCGGCTCTCGTTTCTTCCATCAACGGCTATTTTTCCACGATGGACACGGAACGCTGGTTGCCCGAAATGAAGGTCACGGCAGAGATCAATCGCCAGTCCGATGACGCGGTGGCAAAACGTGGCATGAATGGTGACAAGACGACTCCCCGCCCGACTCGACTTGCAGCCGGGCTGGATGACGTGGTCAGTGACTTTCCGGAAGTGCCGCTTGATGGACTTGCCGGTACCGATGATTCCGGCGACGCGACCGGCGCCAGGATTCAGATCCATCTCAAACCACGTGCGGATGACAAAGGTCGTCAGACAATTCAGATCGGCGCGCGAGATGTCGACCTTCGCCTCGTTCAGCCATTTCTTTCGATGCTGAATCTGGACGCATCCTGCAGTGGAGTTATCTCGGGGGGCATTGATGCACGACTCGCCGGAGCGAACCTGACTGAAGGAATCGTGGGACGAATCCTGCTGCACGGAGAGACAATTCGGATTCGCCAGCAAGCATGGGCCACCAATGAGTGGCTTAACCTGGGAACCGTTAACGCAGGTGGCGCTCTGGCGATGGCGGAAGATGGAATTCTGATCCAGGACCTGAATTTCAAGTCGGATATTCTGGAACTCGACGGTTCCGGCGAATTGCGTCACAACGTTTCAGAGAGTGAACAGAATTCGTCGTCGCAACAGATCGAGGTGAAGGGAGCCGTCGACATCGCAAGGCTGACCTCGTCACTTCGAGAAACCCTGGCGATCCATCAGGACGTGCAGATTCAAAGTGGCCGTGTGACGTTTGGCCTGAAGGCGTCAGCAAAGCCCGGCGAAGAAACCGCGTTGAACGCAACCGATAATGATTCATTGATTCGTCCGGTGAGCTTAACCCGGAATGAGGCGCAACTGGGCCAATGGCAACTTATGGTCAAAACGGAAGATCTTGCGGCAATCAGAGCAGGGCAGCCGCTCAGAGTCGATTCCAGTCTGCGAGTCGATGCGGTGGGTTCCTTCGTAGAAAGCCTTCCGGAACTTCTACGGGCACGAGTGACCGCGGGCTTTGGGACGATCGACCTCGCGCCGGATAAGTCGGCATGGAAGGTTTCCGGCAATGTTCAGCCAGCAGCACTGTGGCAACAGTTACAACAGTTCGCCGACATTCCTCAACCCGGACTTCAAGGAGACGTGAGCTTTCAGTCGCGTATCGCGATGTTGGGTGAAACGATTCAGTTAACCGACCTGCAGGTCAATTCATCGGACGTGAAAGCCAGCAGTTCAGCTTTGGAGATTACTCCTTCAAACCCCGTCACTGCAATGCTGGACGGGACCGTTCATGTCGAAGGGACCGGAGCCGCTCTGAAGACGCTGCTGGCTCCATGGCATGATGCTTCATGGCTTTCAGACCGAGCGAATGTGATCAGCGATTTAACGGCCACTCCAACGCGAGAAATCGAACTGGCGGTTCGGATCACACCGGAGAACGTCGCCAATTTGCAGCGTACAAATGTCCTGAGTGTTTCTCGCCCTCAACCGCGATCTTCAGCGGTCTCTCATTCCTCGCAAGCTGAATCATCGTTCGCGATTGACGAAGCCGACGTTCAGCTTTCCATGTTAGCGAAGAATGCCGGACAACAATTTGATATCCGGAAAGGATCCATCAAGCTGCCCGGATTGCTGGCTTTGATTCAGGGGACGGTGTCCGTTCCTGATGAAGATCTGATTCTTGATTTGACGGCCGACACAACGTATGACCTCGACATCCTCAGCCGCCGCCTACTGACGCCGGATTCGGGAATCACCATTTCCGGACAGGGCAAAGATGTCTTCCGACTTACTGGTTCTCCTTCCGCGCTCAGCGGAGTCTCGCAGCGAACAGTTGCGGCTTCGGGCAGTTCTGCTCCGTTGTTGAAGGGATCCGGAAATGTGGCCTGGGCATCTGCCAACGCATGGGGACTGCAGATCGGTGAAGCCAACGTACAGGCTTCGCTGGAGAACAGTCTTCTGCGGAGTACACCAATTCAATGTTCGGTCAACGGCGGACAGCTAAACATCATGCCGCAGTACGATCTCGCCGGATCGCAGTTGCAACTGGGAACTGGCAGCCGAGTTCAGAATTTGCAACTCACGCCGGAACTCTGTCGCACCTGGCTGGGCTATGTGGCCCCTATGCTGGCCGACACTGCGGAAGTGAACGGCACAGTGTCGGCCCGAGTCGAACGTTTTCTTTGGGACTTCAACGCTCCGGAGAATTCGGACGTGCAGGCTCAGCTGACGATTCATCAGGCGGAAGCTTCGCCAGGGAGCTCACTCTCATCGTTGCTCGAAGTCGTTGATCTGCTGCGTCGGTCTGGTGATGCAAGCCAAAGCCTGACTCAACGCTCACTGGTGCTTCCTGAACAAACCATCCCCGTGCAGGTTCGTCAGGGCTATGTCGCTCACGATGGACTTGTGATGGATCTCAATGGATATCGCATGCGAACTTCCGGGGCGGTTGGTCTGAATAAGCAATTGCAGATGACAATTGATGTACCGCTGGAAAAATCCACAGCTGACGGTGCCGGACGCAGCATCAAAGTTCCGCTGCGAGGCACCATCTCTTCACCTCAACCTGACACCGGAGCCCTGCTGCAGAACCTGGGGACTCAGAAAATTCAGGAGAAGCTTGGCGATCAGGTCGACAAAACTTTGAACAAACAGTTGAACAAACTGTTCGACAAATTTTAGGTTCTTCGAGCTTCTCGGACGCGTGATCCCATCCAGAATGTCATCTCGGAACAATCTTCCGGGAAGCTGTTCAGCATCAGGCGAGCGAGCCGGCGATCATCGTCCTGAACGACCGACGAGAGTCCGTCCTTTTCCTGGAAGCTGTGACGCATCCCGGAGAGAATCAACACCCACGCGCGGCTGCGGTGATCAAGTGGATTCTGATGGGCCCGGTCATTCAGAAGTTCGCGAGCGGTCTCTTCATGGAACGCATACTGCCAAAGGTCGTATTGGCCCATCAGTGGACAACACAGCAGGTCGGTCCAGCGTTCTGTTGCCTTCCGGGTTTTATCAATGGCGATGAGGTCTGTCTGGGAAAGGCGATCGTCCGACAGAACAACGCCCAGCGCTTTATGGCGAATCGACAGGTGCCCCAGAAACACATTGTGAGCAACCGGCCGAATTCGGTCGACTCCCTGAAAGCGATCGCGAGCCATCAGCAGGATTGTCCATACCCGAGCGACCATTTCGTTGACCAGGATCTGCTCGGCGATTGTCCGAGTTGCCGGACGAGTCGGCATGAGTCCAATCAGATGCAACGGATCACGAATCCCGAGCCCGTTCTCCAGATCAGTTAAGTCCTTCATCCAGCGATTGAATCGATTTCGGCTGAGGATGTAGTAGTCACCGATCGTCTGAGACGGAATTTCTTCATCTCGTTCAATGAAGAGTTGTCCGTGAGCAGCCATGAGTGCTGCAATTTCAGTGAGATAAGCCAGCTTCACAAATCACCAGTGGATGTTGAAGGTAAGATTCTCTGCGGCCATGAATTTGATGAGAATCCAATTCCGCAAAAATAATGCCTTCCTTCCGCGCACTTCCCTTTTATGAGCTATGACGCGTAAACATCATGGTTTCCCCAGTGTTTTCGACTCTTCCCGCCGAATGAATCCCGGTGATACTTCGCGATTGCCATCCGGGCCGCTGTTGTTTCACATCCTTCGTGGTCAACACATGATGCCGAATCTCATCAGAAGCTGCCACGACTGGGCTCATGTGTCCAGAGGAAATCTCTGCCTCGTTCAATTGTTCCGGATCGTTGTTGCAGGCAAACAGCTACGCAGGCTTGGGGGCCAGTCGAGTGATTCTGACATTGCGATCATGATGGGCCGTTGCGACCTGCAGCCCGTCAACATGCAGATCCATATCTCGCGCGAGGTTGGGCAACTGGAAGCGATGATAGTCTTTCTCAGCATCGATCTTCCAGAACAGCAACCATCCGCCACTGCCGCCGCCAGAGACTCCCATCAGCGTCCCATCGCTCAACCATTCCAAACGCCAGATAACGCCCCCGGTGATCCCTTCGGCAATCTGCTGACGTTCAATCGCACCCGTTTCCAGATTGAACAACAGGATCAAAGGTTCATGAACCGCCCCCAGCGGATTGCTGGCTTTGTGTAAACCGCCAGCCGCGATGTACTTTCCATCAGCACTTACGGCCAAAGATCTCACTCCGCCGAAGTCCACGCCCTGGCCACCGTTATAAGAATACAATCCTGCCGCATCCAGCTTTTTGAGTTCGGTACCAGCCGCCGCATCCCACTGCCTCACGGAGCCACCCAGATCTCCGGAGAACAAGGATTTCCCATCCGGATGAAACGTCACGGAATAGACCTGCTTTTCATGACCCAATAGCTCTTTGACCAGCGTCCCATCCGCCATATTCCAGAGGCGAACGATGTTGTCGTTTCCTCCGCTGGCCAGCAGAGCTCCATCCGGGCTGACAGCCAGTGATCGCACCCAATGTCGACCATGTCCCGCAATACTGCGAATCGGCTGCGGTGCATCTTCTGTTGCCGGCCACCACGTTAACTTGCCATCACAGCCGCCGCTGACGATAACTTTGCCGTCGTTGGAGAATGCAAACGCCGCAACCCAGGTGGTATGTCCGCCAGACAGCACTGTCTTAGCACCGTCGGACAAACGAAATCGAGTGACCACCGCATCTTCAGAACCGCAGAACACATACGTTCCGACCGGATCAAATCGGCAGGCAATTAATGGACGATCATGAACCCATTGACCTGTGACGTTGGCCGCTTTCGGGTCCAGCCCTTCTGGTATCGTTGCCATTGGTCGTTGCCTTTCTGAAAGCAGTTTATTCCTGAGGTCATCGAATCGGCGGAGTCATCCGGAAGTCGAGCCAGTGCCACTCTTCTTTCATGCCGGTCGACAGTCAGAACCCGACCGTCGATAACTCTCCGCCTGTATTATGCTCGACTATGGACAATCGATGCCTGCTCGAAATCAAACACTTCAGCCAAGTCCCATTTTTGCGCAAAATGATTTTAGGGGCTACGGCGAGAATGTGTGACATTGTGATCACTTATGACGCTCATTGTTTTCAGCCTTGCTCACCATAAGTATTCTTGTGAACAGAACCTTCAGGGGACTGCCGCCGGATTCTCCAAAATCTGCGACCAGTGAATATCCTGCTGCATCGCATACAGCACAATGTTCATCGCCAGTTTTGCGGCGTCCGCTTCGACATATCCATCACATGACAGTGACGCCTGATGCTCCAGAGCACAACTGATGTCATACTTGCTGTAGATCACCACATATCGGCCATCAATTTCGATGCCTTCCAGCACGGGCGGACCTTCCTCAGCTCTTAGCGTGAGTGCCGCGTTTTCCGTGCTGGGAACCAGTCGCCTTCGAGTTGTCTTCTTGATGTCATGCCAGGTGGCTTCAGAATAAATCTCATGATCAGCCGGAATCTGTTTCAGAGGATGATCGGGATACAACTGAGCCATGAATTCTCGAAAACTGCGATCAAAGTTTGTCGAGCCACAGCAAGCATCCGCAAACAGAACGCGTCCTGTACTCAGAAAATCTCGAACGGCCTGTTGCTCCTGAGCACCAACACGAAATCGATAGCGACCATGCATATAAAGCAGTGGAAACGGATTCATCTCCTCCAGAGTCATCGGGATCGCAGGTGTTTGCGCATTAGCGGCCAGCCCCACGGTTTCATTCAACGCTTCCAGTAGATTTTTCAACGCACGGGGAGCCGTGTCCCAGCCACCATCATGTCGCAGCTTGCCAATCTGTAACAGTCCTCGCTCCGCAGAGTCGATGGCTTTCTTCTTCCGAGAACTGCTGTTGCTGAGCTTTTCCGGAGGTTCACGACCGGTCGCATAAGCAACCACGTTGACTCCTACTTTCATGGCTCGACTGACGCGGCCGCTGAGTACCGAGTTGCGTTCCTTCGGCTCATGCTTCATCCACTTTTGCCATAGGCATCCGATATCGTCGGGCGAGTAGATAATCGACGTGCGACAACCGAAGTCGACTCCCCAGAGTTTTATGCCGTCGACATCTCGAATGTTATACTCACTCCGAAACACCGCATGATCAGGCGTCAATGGCTGCAGCGAAGCATCTCCCTGTGGAAACATGCGGCTGACGATCTCACGGAACCCCTTGTCGAATCCCTGACCATCACAGTTGGCGACAGCAAAAATAAATCCCCCTGCATCCACATAATTCCGCAGCCACGAGACATGTTCGTCGGTCATTTGCGGAGCTTCGCGTCCAGAGATAAACAAAATCGGCGCCTGATTGAGTTCCAGAACTGCGGTCTCCGGCTTAAGACGGCTCATTGTCACAACCTGGCTGGTCAGACGAGGCGGCCAGGCAGGCAGCCCATCAATCAACTCCACAAGATTAACGACGTCAAAGCTGTGACGGTTCCATTCACCATCATCCCGCGATTCCCCGTTCGGCGAATTGTAATCGAGCTTGTTCACGACAACTCGAGACAATCCCTTTGACAGAAACAGCAACGCCATGGCCGTGTTTATTGCCGAAACCGCTTCATGTCCTCTGGAGAGCCATTCCCCTGATGATTTCTGGGTTTCCGTGAGCATCGTAGCGCCCTGACGATACCAGTCATGACGACCAAAGAATCGCACCCCGCTCATTCTTCCTGCACGCTCAAGACCGTACAGGTAGTAGAAATGGAAATCCGAATTGCCGGGGTTGGATTGCACACTGAAATTTTCTGCCAGCCAACGACGACCATTCTGAAGGACCGGATCCGGCACAATGAGCTGACAACAATCCGGATTCCCCTGGGCATCGACGTCCTTGTCGCTGAGAAGCATTCGAGTCGTGATGCTCACAGTGGACAGGCCGGCGACCGTCATACTTCCTGTCAAAGGATGATGGTCAGAATATCGCCATGCACCGTTTCGCTGCTGATCATTCACCCAACGTTGATGTGCAAGTTCCCACGTCTCCCGGGAAACTTTTGCTCCGGCATACACGGCTTCACGGAGCGCTAGAACGGCGTACTGACCATTGCTCGGATCGCCGGAATTTGGCGCCTGCTCGCCCAATTGATAACCCCAGTAGCCCTGCGTCGTTCCGGCTCGAACCTGACTATTCTCAAGAAGCTCTGCATACTTCAGAATACGTGGCAGATCCTGATCCAATTGCTCAGCCGCGCAAAGAGCCATCGTGATCAGTGATGTTTCATAGACAGCATGTGGCCCACTAACTCCCCCTGGCGGTAAAGCTCTCAGATAATTCAGACCACGCTGAACCGCAGGAGAATCTACAGGGCGATCACAGTTGATGAGGGCCATCACGACCATCGCTGTCACTCCTGCGGTATTACTGGAAACGGACGTTCCGCCAGACCACGAACCATCATCTTCCTGAGTTAACTCCAGGAAGTCACAGCCTTGCTCCATCGACTTCAACACGGCACTGCGCAAGCGCACATCGTCCAAAGGGTCGGAATCTTCTCCCTCCTGAGCAGAACATCGACATGCAAGACAGGAAATCACTATCAGGACCAGAATTGTTCGGCCAATCTCGCAGGCGCTCTGAAAAAGGCCATCGTAATTCTTCATCATGGCTTCATGACTTTCTCGCTGCGCATTCGTGTGACGACAGTCGAAATTCGTTGCACTGCATCTTCAATTTCTCTGATCGTGTTCTGACAGCTAATGGAGAAACGGACAGAGGACTTGCAAACCTCCGGATCAACTCCCATGGCCAACAGAGCTTTTGCGGGCTCCATCGAACCGCTGGCACAAGTGCTTCCCAATGAACATGCCACACCCGCCAGATGCAGATTAACCAGCAACGCTTCGCCGGGCACTCCCGGGAATGCGATGCTGAGCGTATTCACTAATCGATCGGCATGAAAACCGTGAACTACCGCTGGGGCACACTGTTGCAGAAGTGCGTCCTGCAATTGATCACGCAGGGAACGCATTGCACGTGAGCGTTCTGTTGCTTCATCACGCCACAATTCCAGGGCGCGGGCCATGCCGGCAATCAGCGGAACAGCCTCCGTACCTGCGCGTCGACCACTTTCCTGGTGGCCCCCGGCCAACAGCGGAGGAAGTTTAATCCCACGTCGCAATAACAGCCCGCCCGTCCCTCGTGGGCCATGAAACTTATGGGCACCAAATGCAAGAGCCGCTGCACCAGTGGCCTGAAAATCCACCGTCATTTTCCCAACCGCCTGCACAGCATCCAGCAACAACGGCACACCATGCTGCTGACACAAACGACTTAACTCTGTCACATCCTGAACGACGCCCGTCTCGTTGTGGGCAAGGATCACACAGACTAAACGAAGATCCTTCCATGGCAGTCCAGACAAGGATTCCGTTCTGATGCGTCCTTCCGAGTCAACGGGGACCGAAACTCTGCCAATCCCTGCTAAAGCCGCATTCGCACAGGCTTCAAGCGTCGCTGGATGTTCACCGTCAGTGCAGGCGATCAGACCTTTGCGGCCCGCCGTAAATCCATGCACAGCCATGTTGATGGATTCCGTTCCACCACTGGTAAAAATCAACTCCGACGCATCAGCCTTCAGGATATCGGCGATGCTCTCACGACTGTCTTCCAGGATCTGCCTTGCCGCACGGCCGAACGAATGAGCACTTCCGGGATTCGCAAAAGCTGCCAGAAAGCACTCGTTCATCCGCTGAAGCACTCGCGCATCAAGCGGAGTTGTCGCATTGTTGTCCAGGTAAATTGGTCGGGCAGACAATGCTGACTCTCCGTGAGCAAAATCAGCGAGCACTATTCTTTGTCAGTACGAACACGCACCTGCAGAGCACCCAGCATACGAGTGATCCGATCTTCTTTGCCGTTGATGAAGAGTACGTTCTCCAGCACGATCGCTCGACGTTCATTGCTGGCGTGAATGATCAAACGACCGGAACGCAGCAGCATGTATTCAAACAGGTCATTAATCTCTTTGTCGATTCGCAGGTTCGGAGCTGAGAATCTTTCGAGGTTGCTCAGGAATCCGTGATGGTGCAACAACTCGTTGCCTTTCACTTCCCAGTAATCGAAGCGACGACTGATCATCACCCACATATAAAGGAACAACATGATCATCGTGTAGATCATATAGAACGATGCATTCGCCCATGGCTTAATGCTGAGCAGTCCCTGAACCAGTTTTGGAGCAAGCCCGGGATATTGAGAAAACAGGAACCACAGGCCAATCACGATGGCGGTAATCGCAAAGAACCAGGTCAGTGAAGTCGTGCGTGGAAAATCAAACGAGATGACGACCATGTTCAATGCGAACACAATCAGAAAAATTCGAGCACACACGTTGTGGTACGAATGAATCTTGATTGAGACCGTTTCCGGTGCTGCTGTCGCGGAGGGAGACGAGGCTTCCGTGGCCAGAACGTTCTCTTTCGCGTCTCCATCCGCCGGAGCAGGATCTGCAGAAAACGGATCTGCACTCTGAACTGCGGCCTTCATGACAACCTGGGCGTTCTGCTTTTGCTGAGCCACGATTTCGTTCGTCGGAATATCTCCTTTGGCCCACATCACGATGGAGCAAAAGAGAGCCGTCAAGACCGTCGGATAAAGAAACACAATCTTCGGGTAGGACACCAGATATACGTGATCCGGCATCTCAGACGCTGAAGCAACTGGAGGAGGGCTGGGAGTGACGGAAACAGAAGGATCCTGACTCATGAAACGTGATCCCGAAATACTGAAAGGGAATGACCTGTCGAGTTGTCTGAACTGTGTTGCTGTCGATCCAGCGCTGAACAGCGAAATCTAACCGCACGGACCACGACTTGCCAGGGTTCCGAGGTAAGACGAGGCCTCCAAATACTGGTCCAGACGCAGCCGTGAGGCCTGATTCGCAGGCAAACCTCAAATATTGGCGACATTCAGCCGGCTGTTTGCCAGTCAGCACTTCTCGCAGCCGCGCGGCCAATCTCGCGATTTTCTGAGTTGCGAGGCTATCTGGCACCTACACGGCCATCCAGCATTGGAAGAATCACGGGCAACATGGTCTCAGCCAGCACCTTATGCCCAGACGGATTCGGATGACATTGATCGGTCGTCCATTCCCCAATATCCGTCCCTTCGGAATTAGCTTTCGACCAGACCTGAAAGTGATCGACCAACGGCACGTTCTGCTCACGAGCAACCTGACGGCATCCTTCCACGAACGGCTCCAGTCGCAGATTAGGATTCTCCCCCACGCCATTCGATGCGGCCTTATCTCCCCATCGTGGTTCTGTCATCAGCACGACTTGAATTCCCGTTCGACGCAACTCACTGACGATTTTCTGCAGATTGGCAACGTAAACATCCTTCGTGAGACGACTCTCTTTCTGCCCCTTATCAACATAGCTGTCGTTCGTTCCGTACATGACAGTCACGAGTGTCGGCTCCAGGCTCTGAATATCGCGACTCAGTCGAGCCAGCGCCTGATCGGTGCGTTCACCTCCGATACCATGATTGATCACATCCACATCATGCCCCGCTTTACGAAGATCGGACTGCAGCAAGGATGCGAATGTTTCTTCGGCAGTGACTCCTGATCGCACGCCTTTCGTGATCGAATCGCCCAGAACGACAACTCGAGCCCGCGCGGAAGCGGCCAGATTCTTATTTGGCTGACTCCACTGAACGCGCGAGGCAAATACGCTGCCATTAGCTCCACGAGGATGAACTTTCCCCTCAGCCATATATTCAGCATCAGTCACCCACGATTCGTTCGGAGTAATCGCGGCAGCACCAAAATTCCCCAGCATCACTCCTCGCTCAGGCATCAATATTTTTTCTGTCGCGCGAATGACGTGCTTCTTTGCGGGATCCACCTGAGCCAGAAAAATGGGGGCACGATTGCGAGCGATATGGTCGTTCTTGGCGCCGCGACGCGTATAGCTGAGAAACAAGCCCTGATCATGAACCAGCCAGTGCTGCTGAGTATTGTAACTTCCCAGATCCAAACCATCATCGAAGGTCCACGGTTGAACCGGTTCAAAGTGCAGACCATCCTGACTGGTCGTGACGTAACTGCGAGCGTCGTTTCGCAGAGTCAGGTAATACGTTCCACGGAACAAGGCCATAGATGGCTCATAGAGTCCTCGCCCTTCCTCCAACGACAATTCATCGCCTTTTTCAATTAGTTCCATCGTGGTCCCGTCGAAACGGCAATGTAGTACGGTCGACTGATAGCGTTCGTTACCTCTGGACTTAAAATACATCGGCACCAGCAGAGTACCGTCGGGACGCACGAGCCACTGAACACACCCCGGAGCCACCAGAAAATGTTTGGCCTCTTCATCCGGCATCGCCAACATTTTCCACTCGGTCCAGAAGCCCGTTTCAGGATCATACGTGGCATACGCGCACTGATGGGAACGCGGTTGATCCAGAAGTTGCTCACCCGCGTCGCTGTACCGCAGTTTGGTTCCAATCGCCAAAAGCTTGCCGGACTGACGATGCCAACCAGGTGTCACGTCGCAAACAGCAATCGTTTCGCCGTCAACTTTCCGTGAGTCAAGTTCTTTCGGGAGTGTTGGAGGAGTCCAGGTCGTGCCTCCATCGTCAGATCTCATGAAATAGAGACCGGAGTAATGATCAGAGACACCCAGATGCTTTTGCAACGTGCAGATCGCAATCGGAGTTTCCGAGTCAGCAAGTGGGATCGCTGCGATCCGAGGATGGAACCAGCAAAAGTCGGAACTCAACTCCTGATGCATCACATCCAGTTTGACTTCGTAAGGCAATGTCTGAGCCTGCAGCGTCGTCCAACTGGCGGTGAACATCGACAGGCAGCACCCCAATAGACTCCAAACGGAGACTCGATTCAACAAACCTGCGGTGCTTCGGTGCGAACTCATGAGGCATGACTTTCAGCATTAAAGGAAACTGCAACCCGGATGATCTGACTTATTGCGAAAGCAGCAAATGGCACTGGCTCCGATCGAATCGCACTTCGCACAACGGGGCCGGGCCAACGGCGAGATTGGTGCTGTCACATTTGCGTTGTGAGTACTCAACGAAAAAGAGCAGACGGCAACGCCGATAAGTTTCTTTCCACCGGCGTCGCAGTTGTGGCATCTTACACCGATGAACCCTCAGAGTAATACTCTGCGAAACAGAAGTGAGGCAGGACATTCATACCGAGTCGCTGCGCCTCGGTGAGGCAGGCGTTTTCGATCAGCCGGGCAGCCCGTTTAACCCACCAGAAAACAACACCCTGAGTCAACTGCGTCTCCCATTTCTACCGCCGCCGGCATTCACTCCGGCACGCGTGTTTCCGCAGCGACTCGTGCGAAGATTCAGCAACTGCGTGCGGATGTTCTGGTGACTCACGAAGTCGAAATGCTCACTCGTCACCCCACGATCACGTGTACGTCGCCGACTGCGTTAAGTTGTTTGAAAGGGTGTTCCCGGTTGTCCTTTTGGCGCTCATGACAACGATCTTAGACGGCTTTCAAAGTCTTCAGGATCGGCCTCGCGTTCACGAATCACGGAGCTGCCAAGCTCAGTGTTCGCAAACCGCATCAGCGGCCCGGATCCCGGCCAGAAACGCACCCTCTACTCGACCGTCGGCCAGCCAGTCACCGCACACTGCCAGCCCGATTTCGGGATCGAAGAGCTTGCTCCGGCCATCGGGTTCAGAGCATTGACCGTAACGCCAGCGGTGTGCAGCAACATACTGCTGCGGTGGAAGATGCACACCGACGACAGATCCAAAGGCATCAAGAAGATCCCTCGCCGCTATATCCGCAGTCACCTCAAGGTGCGCAGCGGACCACTCAGGGCTGGCCTGCAACACCCAACAATCTGTCTCTCGCTCTCGACCCGGCTTCGAGCTGTTGCGAGCAACCCAGGCAAGGGGAGAGTCATGCACAAACGCGCCGTCCCATGGCAACTCAACTCGCGATTCGAACGCCGCCATCACGGTCCAGCATGCTGTCATTTTTACGTTGGAGGCGACAGCTCCA
>CAIXQV010000071.1 GCA_903921605.1 uncultured Planctomycetaceae bacterium
AACCACGAACGATGGCAGATTCTGATTGACGGTTCCAAGTCCGTAGCTCACCCACGACCCTGCGCTCGGTCGCGCAAACTGTGCTGAACCCGTGTGAGCCGCCAGGGTCGCTTTGTCATGACCATCACTCTCGCAGTGCATTGCATTGAGCACACACACATCGTCGATGACTGAACCAACGTGTGGGAACAGTTCGCTGACCCATGTTCCGCTTTGACCGTATTTCTTGAAGGCGTACCGTGGCTTAATCAGGAACCGGTTGAATTCACCTGATTTATTGAGCCACCGCGAGGCCGTAATGGACTTGCCATGATCGGCGATTAGCTGCGGTCGATGATTGAATGTGTCAATGTGCGAAGTGCCGCCGGTCGAGTAAAGGAAGATGACTCGGTCGGCCATCGCGGTGTGGTGGCCGTTTCGCGCAGCAAGCGGATTGTCCGGTGCCGCTTGAAGCTCGCTGCACATCCCGGCGAATGCAACTGCTCCGAATCCACCAGAGGCGCGGCTTAAAAAATCGCGGCGTGTTTGTGATTGATTCATCGTGTTCTTGTCCAATTTGGGACATCAATTGTTTGCAGAATGAATTGACGACAGGCCAAATGCCTAACCTCGCGCTAATCGACATATAGAAACGCATTGCTCGTCAACAACACTCTCGCCAGCGCTGACCAGGCTGCAATATCCTTGTCAATAGTCGCTTCGCTGCCTGCGAGTTTCTCCCGATAGGCCGACACAAACGTGAGGGCATCGTGGAGAACGGCATCTTCCGGAATTTGACCATGTGCTGTTTCGAAAGCCCATCGCATTTTCGCGTTGTCGTCACCGGATTCGGATACCACGCGACGCGCGAAGCCGTCGGACGCCTCGTGGACAAAGGGCGAATTCATCAGGAACAGGGCTTGTGTCGGAGTCGTTGTCGGTTGTCGAGTTGCAATACTTTGGTTGGGATCCGCAGCATCGAACAACGCGAGGTACGGATGCCGTCGGTTTCGCTGCACCATCAAGTAGACGCTGCGATGGTTTGAATCGTAAACCGCGTGGAATGGATTGTGGATGGTGAACGCCCATGTATCCACCGCAGGAAACGGATGAGATTCTGGCACGTTGCGATCAAGTCGACCACTGACGGCAAGCATGGCGTCGCGGATCGATTCGGCATCCAGCGAGCGTCGTGAATACCGCCAGTGCCAGCGATTGCCGGGATCGGCCGCGAGGTTCGCTTCGTCGTCAACGCTGGCCAGTTGGTATGTTCGCGAATTCATGATCAACCGATGCAGAGACTTCACCGACCAATCCGATGCAATGAATTCACCGGCTAGCCAGTCGAGCAACTCCGGATGTGTCGGTCGCTCGCCGCGCGAGCCAAAGTCGCTGGGCGTTGTGACGAGCGCTTCGCCAAAATGCCACTGCCAAACGCGGTTCACGAAGACGCGGGCTGTCAGAGGGTTAGTGGGCCGAGTGATCCAATTCGCCAGTTCAAGTCGACCACTGCCAGAACCAGCAGGAACAATTTCGCCACCGAGCACTTCAAGATTCCGGCGCGGGACTTCGTCGCTGAGCCGATGTGGCTCGCCACGCAACTGCAGACGACTATTCGTGGGCGAACCTTCGGCGACTCCATACGCGACCGGATATGACAGCTCCGTCGCGACAGCTTGCCGACGTTCCGTTAGTGTCTTGATCTCGACATCGAGCGCTGCCATCCTTTGTTGAGCGTCTGGTTCTACCGATCGAGGAGCGATCGGCCCTGAATCGGGCGTACCAAATGCTGTTTCACGAAGTCCGAGGTTGTCGAGGTCTCGTACACATGCTGCTCCCGCAACATGCCCAAGTCCGTCACAGATAAAGCAGTCAATGACACCGTCCCAGTTTGGTCCCGTCTGCTTATCTTGAAAGGCTGTCAGGTCATCCCGTGTGCCAACGATGCCAGTGTATGTTTTCGCGGCGGGGTCAATCGTCAGCCGCAGCGTGTACCAAGTGCCAGGCGTGATCTGTCGAATGACCTCCCAATTGGATCCGTTGCGAATCGCAAATTCCATTGCTGTCACGCTGCATTCAACCGCCAGCGACTCAACAACACCGCGACCAACGAAGAATCGAAATGCGCCCTTCTCATTCGCATCGACTGCTCGAAAATCGATCGTGAAGTGCATCTGTTTGTCAGGCGCTGGCCGCAAGCCGTTTTCGAAAACGTATCGCAGGCCGTCGTTTGGTTGGCCGCTTCCGAGCCGAACGCCCAATTTTCCTTGAGGGTGAATATGGTCGAACGGACTCTGTGCCTCGGCGGTCACCTCGATCGGCCCTGCGCTGAACCAGGGTTTGCCGGGCGGTTTTCCGGACTGCTGGGCCTCAAATCCCAGGTCCACTCCACCCGTCTGAGAATCTGGGTCAAGTTCCGACCGCTTGCGTTTGAGTGCAGCGATGTCATTATCGAGGCGAGCGAGTTCTTCGGCCTTCGCTTTCTCCAGTTTTGCAACTTCATCGGGAGGCACCAGTGGCGGAAAGTGCGCAGGACGTTTCTGCTCTTCGCCGCCAGGAAACGCCCACTGCGTGCTTTCCATGATTCCATACAGTGCATAGTAGTCAGCGGCTGAGACGGGGTCGTATTTGTGATCGTGGCATCTTGCGCAGCCCAATGAGAGTCCCAGCAGAGAACGACCGACCGAATCAATGGCATCGCCAAAGTCCAGATACTGATAGTCGGGCGACGCCTTGTATCCGTAGCGTTTTCCGATTGCCAAAAATCCCGTCGCAGTGACTCGATCGGCATACTCTTCAGCCGGGCCTTCGAGAGCAAGGATATCGCCAGCGATCTGATCGCGGACGAATTCGTTGAAGGGTTGGTCGCGGTTAAAAGCGTCGATCACCCAATTGCGATACTTCCCTGCTTCGCGCACCGGATAGTCGGCTCCATCGCCCGCCGTGTCGGCATAGCGAGCCACATCAAGCCAATGTCGTCCCCAACGTTCTCCGTAGGCAGGCGACTGAAGAAGTCGATCGACCACTGTCTCAAAAGCGTCGGCAGATTCATCGCGTAGAAAGGCTTCGATCTCATCGGGTGTCGGCGGAAGTCCAGTCAGATCGAACGTTGCTCGGCGAATCAGGGTGCGTCGATCGGCGTCGGCGACGGGCGACAACTCGTGTTTCTTCAACTCAGCGAGAACAAACGCATCGATTGCATTCCGCGACCAGCGATCCGCAACGTCTTGCGGTGGGGCGACAACTTCCAGGGGTTGGAATGACCAAAACGCCCGAGACTGTTCGAGAGTCATTCGTTTCGAAATTGCTGCGGCTGATTCACGTCGAGGATCAGGCGCACCCCGTTGGACCCATGCTTCGAGATCCGCGATCTCTGCCGCTGTCAGTTTTTTATTGTCAGGTGGCATTTGTAAGTCGGGGTCATCATGTCGCACGGCCTGAATGAGTAAGCTCTTATCAGGCTCGCCCGCAATAATAGTTTCACCTCGATCACCACCGCGCATCCACGCGTCGCGTGAATCTAGCCTCAGCCCACCCTCTTGTTTTTTTTCACCATGACACTCCAGACAGTGCTTGACCAATAATGGTCGCACGCGTGCCTCGAAGAAGTCGTCATCGCTTTCCGCGCGACAAACAGATGTGATGAATAAAATGCATAGCGTTAAACATGTCGTAACGCACGGCCGCGTCATTCTCACGAACTTACTCATTACATAACTCATGCCGAACGACTTTCAAGAAAAGGGCGATATCGTCTGGCGACCGCTCGCGTACACATGGTCCCGGTTGAAGTCGGCGTGATTTTTACCCATGTTCACGACAGCAGCTCATTTCGCACTCGTCCGGTGCCGGCGATAGGGTGAGGTCGGCCTTGTTGGTCGGGGACGGTGGTGGATTCGTCGTAGCCTAAAAGGTGATAGGCTGTGGCCTGCATGTCTTTCGGGGAAATTGGGACATCGGCCACGTCGCCGCCGATTGAGTCTGTCGAGCCGACAACTCGGCCGCGTGCCATGCCTCCACCAGCAAAGACCGACGAGTAAGCTCGCGACCAGTGATGACGGGCTCCACCGGTTGGCTTGGAATCGATTTGCGGTGTACGACCATGCTCGCTGGTACACAGAACCAGCGTTTCGTCCAGCAAGCCTCGATCATCCAGATCATTGATTAACGCGGAATAGCTTTGATCAAAGACTGGCAGAAGATAATTTTTCAGGCGAGGAAAATGATTCGAATGAGTATCCCAGACAGACGCGCCGTGTGGTCCGAACGGATCCCAGAAAACAGAGACAAATCTGGCTCCTGCTTCCACCAGACGCCGCGCGGCGAGCATTGACTGACCGAACAATGTCATGCCGTAGCGATCGCGCAGCGAGTTCGATTCCTTGCTGACATCGAGTGCCTGACGAATGCGATTGGAGCCGATAAGCGATAAAGCCCGCTGCTGATGATCGTTGTAATTTCCGATCTCCAGTGCGCGATCCATCATGGGGCGATTTGCGTCGAACTGCTGCAGCAGATGTACGCGAGCATCGAAGCGAGATGTTGAAAGCTCGGGAGGAAGCTGGCATCCTTCGGACAATTGAAACTGAGATGCTCTACGTATCCCGGCATGTGGGTCGAGGACGTTCTCTGTCTGTCCGTCGGCATTAAGTTTCGGTACGACCACCGTTCCGGTTCCGTCGAAATCGGACCAGAAAGGATCGAAGCTGTTTCCAAGGAACGCACCATAAGGACCGGCTTGAGTGGTCGAACTGCCTTTCGAACAGAATCGCCACGGCAGACCGATATTTCGCGGCAACGCCGGCGATCGTTCTCCTAAACGGCGGCCATCCAGATAATCCACGACGGATCCCATGAACGGCCATTGCTGAGGATCCCGTGGGCTGGTTTCCAGGGGAATGCTGTAGGTCGGCATTCCAGTCATCACATAAGCACAGCAGTGAATGGGATACTCATGAGTCATCGAGCGAACGACGGTCAGTTTGTCCGCCATGCTCGCGATCTGTGGCAACCCTTCACAGATCTGCAGACCCGGGACCACGGTGTCGATGGCCTTCATCTCTCCCTGAATTTCAGAGGCCGCTTGTGGCTTGGGATCGAATGTTTCGTGTTGTGGTGGAGATCCGAACAGGAATACAAAGATGCAGGCTTTGGCTTTGCTGCCGGGAATTGCTGCGGCGGGTGAAAACGGTGATGCAGAAACCGGCATTCCTGCATTCAGCCCAAGCGCGCCGATTCCGCCGATGTGAAGAAGATCACGACGCGTGATGCCATTGCAGAGCGTTTTCCGGCTGCCGGAAAGATTGAGCATCGGCGATCTCCAGGTCGTGTATGAGTTGAAGTCTCCTGTCGGCGGAGCGACAGGTGTACTGTACGCCCGTCGCTCCGTCGACGGGAAGAGTCGCAGACCGCTTATCCTACGGCAAAAAGTGCACAGAATCCAGATTCATCAGGCCGCCCGCCTGATTCGGGTGAGTAAATCGGACTATCAAATCATGTCGACCTTCTGCCGGCATGAGATCAATCGTTCGTTCGTAAAACTGTTCCCATTGGCCGTTCACTTCGATTTCTGTTGACGCCAGCAGCGGTCCGTCCGGTTGATCGAGTCGCACTTCGATGGATCCACCGGAACCTGCGGAGGCTATCTTCAGGGTTACACCATGAATCTGATCCAGTGACATGTTTGCGAATCGCAGGTAGTGACCATGATTGATGCCTCCGATGAACTTTCCGCCTCCGGCATTTCCGGAACCCAGAATCTGTGGCCCCTGGACTTCATCTGCCGTCTCGGCTTCGACAAGACGCTGACGTAGATAAAGAACGGCTGATGCATTGAGGGCCGGAATCATCCCTGCTCCTCGATCCGAATAGTTGGCCTCGAGTTTGTAATGCCCGGGCTTCGCAGCTTCTTCTGCTGAGACTGGAATCTCGTTGTTGAACCCCGGGAAGACTCTGACGAGACCTGTCGGTTCAAGACTGTAAATCCAGCCCACCATCTCTCGGATCTCATCAAGTGTGTGATGCGAATGAGGAATCATCGGGACCTTCCCCCAGACTCCGGTTGAGCCTTTGATGACTCGTTGAACAGAAGCTTCGAGTGCTCCTTCTTTGCCTCGATACTTGTTCGCAACTTCCAGCAGCGGAGGACCGACGCGTTTCTGATCCACCGCGTGACAGTTAAAACAATCGCTGCCCTTCATGCGACGCATGCCCATCGGGCCCTGATCAGCAGCTTCTGGACTGCCGTTGGCGGAAGGCACAGGCCCCGGAGAGAAAACTGCATTCACGGATACTCGGCCGGGCGATTCGGGATCGATCGGTTCCGCATGTCCTTGATCGATCTGTTCGTCGTCGTTTGTTCCATCCTCAACATCGGCAACAACCAGTTCGTAGCGAATTGGTTGTTGAGGATCGAAGAAGTCGCCAGGCAGAGGCTTCGCAAATCGAATCGTCGGACGTTCGTTGCCAACAAGTACCGGGACTGCTGAGGACTGGCTGGCTCCCTGCGAATCCGTCACAACAAGTTCAACGTTGAAGACACCCGTGTCGTTGAGTGTGACTTTAGGGTCTGCTTCATTCGAAAGTACTTTTGGAGTTGCTGATGGTTCGGCTGTGTTAATCAGACGCCACTCATACTTCAAATTGTCGCTGGCGTCTTTGTCAAAAGTGCCTTTGCTCGACAGGGAAACCTCCAGAGGTGCACGGCCGATATTGTTTTCGACGGAGGCGACTGCGATTGGAGGCCGGTTGCCTCGAACATAATCGATCCGCACAAGACGAGCATCTGCGTTCACTCCCCAGGTTTCCCCGTATTCCATAACGTATAGCGAGCCCTCAGGACCGAAAGTCATGTCGACGGGACGCACGAATTTGTGTTGCGGCATGAAAGGTTCGATCGACTTCACGTCGCCCTGCTCGTCCAGATGAACCAGTTTGATCCAGTGGCGAGTCCATTCATAGATGAACAAACAACGGTCGCAACCCGACGGGAATTTGGCCTTTGAATTCAACGCTTCGTTGTAGTGATAAACCGGCCCTGCACACGCCGAGCGTCCTCCGGCGCCGAGCTCTGGGAATTTTTCGGAGGCACCGTACGGATAGTAGATCAATGCCGAAACTGGCGGCGGCAGAATCTTTTCGCCGGTGTTGTTGGGAGATTCATTCTTTGGGCCAGCCAGGTCGTATAATGGGCCAGCCGTGTTCGTCGCAAAGTCGTAATCTGAGTACGGCAGGTTGTTCGCGATGAAATAGGGCCAGCCAAAGTTTCCTGCCTGGCGTGCCTGATTGATTTCATCGTAACCACGTGGACCACGTTCGTTTTCGCCATTGGCGTCGGGACCAACTTCGCCCCAATAAACGAATCCCGATTCCGAATCGACCGTCATTCGCCAAGGGTTGCGACAACCCATCGCATAGATTTCCGGCCGGCCCTTGGAGCCGTCTTTGGGAAACAGATTGCCATCGGGGATCTCATAGCTGCCTTCCGGTGTTGGACGAATTCGCAGGATCTTGCCGTTGTGGCTATTCGTATTCGCGGATGATTTCTGAGCATCCCAGGGAGCACGCTCCGGTCGCTCGTCGATGGGTGCATAGCCCTGTGAGTCGCCGTGAGGATGAGTGTTATCGCCCGTCGCAATGAAAAGCTCGCCGCGAGGTCCGAAGTGAAGTGAGCCGGCATGATGACAACACTCTTTACGCTGCTCCTCAAACTTCAGCAGGAGCTTCTCAGACTCCATGTCGAGTTTCCCGTCACGCAGCGTGAAGCGGCTGATGTGCTGTCCAGAGAATGTCGGCGGTGAATATTGAAGATAGATCCATTGTGTCTCTGAAAAGTTCGGATCCAGAGCCAGGCCCAGCAGACCGTTTTCCTGCTCCGTTGTAATGGTTAGTTCACCCACGAGCGACACTTGATGTGTCACAGGGTGCAGAGCCTTCAGCTTACCGTTCAGTTCAATAAAGTAGATCGTTCCGTCAGGTGCAACGGCGAGCTCCATCGGTTGAATCAGACCTGTAGCCAGAACGGTCGCCTCGAACCGACTTGGGTCCATGGAGGATTCATCGGCTGCCGTTATTCCATTGAACGACAGGCTGACAACCGCGCACAGGCAAAGATGAATCAGAATACCGGGAGCACGGTTATAGGTAGCAGGCATGATGGTGTTGGGCAGGTGGGTTTTCGGTGAGATCCGGCGACCGTCTTCGTGATTAAAGAGTGTTCGCATGGCTGCGACCGGATATTGAAGGTCAGCATGTTAGAGCCAATTTGCGGCCGATGCGAATGAATTCGCCCGTGGCTGGTTTTGCAAGACAGAGCGATGAGGGGATTCGCAGCTGTTTAAAGCCGGAGTTGGTTGATCCTGCCGGCGATGACGACTTTCCCCTCGTCTTGCGTTACGCTTCGATGTCAAGCGGGCATGTTTGGTCGCCGGGAACAATTGTTCATCTTGAAGGTCGTCAGTGGAAACAAGAGTTATCCAGGTCAAGGTTAAGCCGAACTCTCGAGTCAGTTCATTCGAACAGGCTGAGGATGGTACGTGGCTTGCCAAACTGAAATCTCCACCGGTGGATGGCAAGGCGAACGAAGAGCTGATCGCATTGCTCGCAAATCACTTTGAATGTCGCAAGGTGGACGTGTCGATCAAGAGCGGAGCGTCAGGGCGAATGAAACTGGTTCGAATTGAGACGGAGTGACGACACGAGCGACAGACGAGACATCTTCCTGCTGGCACTTCTGGATTCTTTGTTCGGTCACTAGCATGCGTGGAGAAGTTCGTACTCACATTGTTTGATCGGACCCGACCTCATGCGACATGTGATTCTGAGTTTTCTCTGTCTTGTCGCAGCCATTGCCTACATTCAGCGAGCCGCGTTGAGCGTACCCGCGTTGGAGGTGGCGAGAGATTTTGGTGTACCTGAAGAGTCACGTGCAACAGTCATGGGCTGGGTGCAATCAGTCTGGTATCTGGGATATGCATTGCTGCAGATGCCAAGTGGATGGCTGGCCGATCGTTACGGCAGCCGGATTACTCTGGCTGGACTCTGTGTGCTCTGGTCGCTGCTTACGTTTCTCACCGGATTGAGCTTTGGAATCGTGTCGCTGGCCGTCATCTGGTTTCTGATGGGAGCCGCGCAGGCTGGAGCGTTTCCGTGTGCGGCGAAGGCCATTGGACAGACGTATCCGGAGTCTCAACGTGCTCGGGCTTCAGGAATTCTGGCCGGCGGGATGCTCATCGGTGGTGCGATTGCTCCGGTGATCGCCGGGAACATGCTGGTAAATCTGACCCCGTTGGCGACATCGCTGCATGTGTACCGTTGGCAGTTGCTGCTGTGGCTGTTTGCTGTTCCGGGAATTATCTGGTCGATCGTCTTTCTAATGTCCATCAAGGGCCAGTCGCTGCCTCTGGTTCGTCGCGAGAGTTCCGAAACGACTGCAGGAAGCAGCGAAATCTGGGGACGACTTTTGACCAGTCCATCGCTGGCTCTGTTGTGTGCTCAGCAATTCTTTCGAGCCGCCGCGATGGTGTTTTTTTTAACCTGGTTCCCGACGTTCCTGCAGGAGACTCGCGGAGTGTCGTTGAAGGAGTCGGGTCTCCTCACAACTTACGCTGGCATCGGCGGCGTTGTGGGTAGTCTGCTGGGCGGAGTCATCTCAGACTGGTTGTTTTTGAAGACAGGAAACAAACGGCTCAGTCGTCAGGGAATAGCGGTCGTCGGAATGGCCAGTTGTGCGATTCTGATCACAGTTTCAGGGTTTGTCGCCGATTTGAATGTCAGTATCGCGATCGTTGCTCTCGGTGTTTTCTGTGCGGCGTTTGGCGGCGTCAGTGGATACACCGTTGCCATTGAATTTGGTGGCAAGCGCGCCGGCACTGTTTTCAGCGCGATGAATATGTGTGGAAACATCGGCGCGACGCTCTTCCCGATCACGGCTGGCTGGCTGGTCGATATGACTGGCAATTGGAACCAGATCCTCTATTTCTTTGCAATCATTATGGCGATTGACGCAGTGTGCTGGTCAATCCTGAACCCCAAACGACCTCTCTTTGAATAAGCTCAAGTCATGACGTTTTCAAGTCAGAAATCTGTGACCCGTGTTTCGACTCCTCAGGCACAGGTTCGAGCGGCTGTCGTTCGTTGCGATATTACTCCGCCGGTTGGGATCTATCATCGAATGTGGGGCGCTGCGTTGCATGATAAGGCGACGGGGATTCATCGACCGCTGACGGCAACGTTGCTGTGGCTGGCATCGGCAGACGAATCGAGAGCGGATGATCAGATCCTGATTTCCATGGATCATTGCATTCTGGACACGCCGGAGCTGGTGAGCATCCGAGATGCTGTAGCTGCGGTGACATCCGTGGCTGCGGAGCACATTCATGTGATGGTCACGCATACGCATGGTTCTGGCTGGATGTCTCGCAAGCGTAGTGAGTTCCCCGGCGGCGACTTGATCGGTCCTTATCTCGATAGCTTGTGCGACAAGCTTGCAGGTCTTGCTGTGGAATCTCAGCCTCAGTTGCAGCCAGCCACGATCGTCTACGGGACAGGTCGATGCTCGCTGGCTGCTCATCGCGACTTCTATGATTCGGAGCGAGGTCATGCGGTCTGCGGATTCAATCCGGCCGGATCAGCCGATGACACCGTGATCGTAGGACGCATCGCGACTCCGAGTGGTCAGATGATCGGGACGATTATCAACTATGCCTGTCATCCAACGACATTGGCGTGGGACAACACGCTGCTCAGTCCGGACTGGATCGGAGCGATGCGCGAAACGGTTGAGCAACAAGTCGGAGGACTCTGTTTCTTTATGCAGGGAGCTTCCGGCGATCTGGGGCCTCGTGAAGGTTTTGTTGGCGATACGGCCGTTGCTGATCGCAATGGTCGCATCCTTGGATACTCAGTGCTCGCCGCGCTGGAACAGCTGGCTCCGGCAGGGACGGAGTATGTTTACTCTGGGCCGACGTTATCCGGAACGTGGATCGGAACGTGGAAGCATCTGCCCTGCTCTGATGCTGAAAAACAGAGCCATCAAAAATGGACATGGTCAACGATCACGGCTGAATTGCCGTATCGACATGATCTGCCGACGATTGCCGAGACGACTGCGAAACGGGAACATTGGTTCGCGGAGGAAGAAGCGTCCAAGGCTGTGGGCAATGTCGACCGAATTCGTGAATGTCGCGCCAACGGGGAGCAGATGACTCGCCAATTGGCACGATTGAATGCACTTGCGCCGGGGAAATCATGTCCTCTGCCAGTCACACTGGCGTTTGTTGGTGATGCGATCTGGGTGCTTGTTCCTGGAGAACTCTATCAGGTGTTTCAGCTTGTGCTGCGGCAACGATTCGCATCAAAGCCCGTGCTGGTGGCAACGCTCACCGGGGACTGGCAGCCTGGTTATATTCCGCCGGCGGCTTCGTTTGGGTACGGAATTTATCAGGAAGTCATTGCGGCGACTTCACCTGGCAGCCTTGAGCTGTTGATTGAAGACGTCTCGCGAGCAATCACCAGTCGTATGACTTCTGCTTCCTGAAGCCGGTCACGTGAATCGTGCCGTCGTCGTGCAGTTCAAGCACAGAGGCTCCGCTGTTTTCAAGCCCGCTGCCTTCGACCATCGCAACCAGCGTGCAGTAATGAATGCCATCAATGTCTTTCAGGTCATTCTGATGGCTGTGCCCCTGAAAGACGGCAAGCACTTGGCCTGAATTCTTAAGAATGTCCCGGACATCGACACAGTTTTTGACACCATGATCGGTCGTTACGTCGAGTCGTTGATGAACGAACACGATCGTCGGGAGCTTTGTGGACTGCAGATCTTCACGCAGCCACGCCAATTCTGCTGGCGGAATGTTGGCGTCGTTCCATTTCGAATTCTTTCGACCGTAGGGAACACCGTCGTTGCGAAAGCATGCGTCCAGCAGGATGAAGTGAAAACCGGCTCGATCAAAAGAGTAATACGATTCTTTCTGTCCGACTTCCTGCAGGAACTCGGTCTTTGTTAACGTGTCGACACAGTGGTTGCCCAGAACATAATGTCGATCGGTTGAGAGTTTTGAGAACTCACGATTGATCGTTCGGAGATAACTGAGTTCTGTTTCGACACTGTCTGCAGCGTCGATCAGATCCCCCAGTTCCACGACGAAGTCGAGCCCGGATGTCTGAAACTCTTCGGCCGCGGAATTCAGCTTTTTGATCGTCTCACGATAGAAGCGACTGCCAGCTGCTGGTTTGTCGGCGTGATGCAAATCTGTGATGAGTCCAATTCGCAGTGAAATCGACGGCGATGCATTCGCCGCAGTGATCGATTTCTGTAAGCCTAATCCGGCGGCGGCCGCAAGGACGAGAGTTCCGTTTGACACAAACGCGCGGCGAGATTCTTTTTCTGACGGGGATGTGTTCATGCGGCTTGCTGATTTCCAGGACTATCGTTCGGGCGGGCATAACAACTCGACGCGTCAGCGAGGGTTTCGTGGCCGTACCGCGAAAGGTAAATCTCTCACTGACGTTTCGGGTTGTGAAGGTGGAACACGCAAAGCTTTGAAACGCTGCCGTGTCTTTGAAGACGATTAGATCATCAGCCCGTGTGCCGCATCAGTTTTACTGAGGGCGCAAAAAGAAAAAAGGCCGATCGGATCAATCTGATGCCGATGGCCTTTTTCAGGGAGCGAGGTTTCTCAGGCACTCGCTCGAATTTGTGGGCTCGTTTCTCAGGCGAGCCACCGTCTCTCTCAGAAATACGCAGCTTTCTCAAGGCTACGTTTTGGGCTCAAGGATCTCACTCCGAGCCCAAGTCTCTCTCGAAAGAAATAGATAGCACGGCCCGTGCCAAAGATCCTTCGTAACGGACGAGCATCGCGGTGGATTTGATGGTAGAATTGACGTAAGTGTTTTTCCTGTAATTGTTTATGAGTGTTGGTTGATTTGTTTTTGGGTTGCTCTGCAGCGTTTTGGCAATACTATCGAGGCATTGAATTGCAATTCTTACAACGACGGGGCATTGCATTTTTTACAAATTTACGAGCGGTTGGCGGCGTTTTCAGGACTCTGGGCCGTGAATTTGTAAGTTTGGACGTGAGCCATCAAATCGCTTCGACGATCCGAAAAGCCTGTTTGCCAGATGTGACCTGCCGCAGCGATGCGGTTATAGTATTCCATCTCTGAAAAGCGATTTCGGCTGTGTTTAAGATGTGCTGTTCCGGATCCGTCATTAAGCGGAGTGTTCAACGTGCAGTTCCTGAATGACTCAAGTGTTCCCGAAAGTGTTCTGCGGCGTGATTTTTTGCGGACCATGGCGGCTGCATCGACGGCTGCTTTGGCGGCGTCCGCTCCTCGCCAGCTTCGTGGAGAGGTGAATCTCAATGCCGTCCACCCGAGGGCAACGGCCGACGCTTGCATCCTGATCTGGATGGGTGGCGGCATGGCCGCTCCGGATACGTTCGATCCGAAACACTATGAGCCGTTTCGAGTGGGGCTCCCCGTCAAAGATATGCTGAGCACTTTTCCCGCGATCGACACGGCGGTGAGTGGTCTTAAGATTTGCGAGGGGCTTGAGCAGATCGCCTCTGTGATGGACCGTGCCACGTTGATTCGCTCTGCGGTTCAGCCGGATCTGGGAAGCATCCTGCATTCTCGGCACCAGTATCATTGGCACACAGGTTATGTCCCCCCGCAGACCGTTGCTTGTCCTCATATTGGTTCGTGGATGGCTCGCATTTTGGGCTCCGTGAATCCTGTCATGCCGGCGTTCGTCAATGTGGGACAGCGACTGGAAGGAGTTGGGGAAAGCGAAGAGTTGAAGGCGTTCACGACGGCCGGATTCTTTGGATCGGAATTTGGTCCGATGAATCTTCCGTTTCCAGAAGACGCAGCTCAATCCGTTCGTCCGCCGGGTGCGATGACGAGCGATCGATTTTCCAGTCGGAACAAATTGTTCCGCCGACTCGTGGATCAGAGTCCTGAACGCGAATTCTTGAGCGACTATCAGCAGGAGTCGATGCTGAGGTCTCTCGACAACGCTTATCGATTGCTGAGCTCAAAAGATCGCGAAGCCTTTGATATCAGCCTCGAACCCGAAGAAAGCCGCAAGCTATATGACAACAGTCGCTTCGGCCGTGGTTGCCTGTTAGCTCGCCGACTTGTAGAAGCCGGGACTCGATTTGTTGAAGTCACGACAGAGTATGTTCCGTTTCTGCACTGGGATACTCACGCGAATGGTCATGAAACGGTGGCACGCATGCATGCAGAAATGGATCAGCCCATCGCGCAGTTGATCAGAGATCTGGAACTTCGAGGACTTCTGGATCGAACTCTGGTGGTTATTGCTTCGGAGTTCAGTCGGGATGCGCTGATTGAAGGGGTTCCTGGCTCTAATGCGGCCGACCAGGCGACGGAACGAGTTGAAGCCGTATCCGAAATGAAGCACTATGGACTGCATCGTCATTTTACTGGCGGGACCAACGTCGTGATGTTTGGCGGCGGGATGAAGCGCGGTTTCGTCTATGGCAAGACTGCCGATCAGAGACCTCTGATTGCCGTTGAGAATCCCGTCTCCATTGCGGACCTACACGCAACGATCATGACTGCGATGGGCATCAGTCCGCAGGCTGGATTTGATATTGAAGGCCGCCCGTTCTACGTGACTCAGGATGGCAAGGGCCAGGCCGTGAAGGAACTGTTTGCTTGAGTCATGGTGAGAGGTTGACTGAGATGAAATCTGCGTCTGGCGTTGAGCAATTAAACATGCGACGATTCATCATGCCGAGATTTGCCCCGATTCTTGTTCTCGCCGTCTTTGTATTTCAGCCCAAGGTCGGCATCGCGCAGGAACAGGATTCTCCGGCGGAGTTCTCTGCTGAGGATCTGACGTTTTTCGAATCCAAAGTTCGTCCGCTGCTTGTGGATCGCTGTTATGAGTGTCATAGCGAAGCAAAACAGAAGGGGCAGCTGCGGCTTGATGCCAGAGAATTGATTCTGGCCGGCGGAGAATCCGGAGCGGCTCTTGTGCCGAAGAATCCTGACGAGAGCCTGCTGTTACAAGCCGTTCGTTTCGAGTCCTTCGAAATGCCGCCGAGCGGTAAACTTCCGGATGCTGAAATTGCAATCCTTGAAGAATGGGTTCGCCGTGGTGCTCCGTGGCCAAAGTCTGACGGGAAGCCGGTTGCGACCACTCATGGCAAGACGGGCTTCACAGACGAAGATCGAGCCTGGTGGGCTTTGCAGCCCCTGCAAGATCATGCGCCGCCGGAAATTGAGAACGACGTGTGGAGTCGAAATGAGATCGATCGATTTACGCTGAAACAGATGACTTCTCATCAGTTGACCCCAGCGCCGGAGGCTGATCGCGCGACCTTGATTCGTCGACTTTCTTTTGACTTAATCGGGTTGCCACCGACACCCGCCGAAGTCGCCGAATTTGAAGCGGATGCTTCTCCCGACGCCTATGAAAAGCTGGTTGATCGATTGCTTCAGCGGCCTCAGTATGGGGAACGATGGGCCCGGCATTGGCTGGATGTTGTGCGTTATGCGGACTCGGACGGTTATCGCATCGACCATTATCGCCCCGACTCATGGCGATATCGTGACTACGTCATTCAGTCTCTAAACAGTGACAAACCGTACGATCGATTTGCGCAGGAACAATTGGCCGGCGATGAACTTTTTCCAGACAGTCCGGACGCACTGGTTGCCACGGGCTATCTGCGTCATTGGATTTACGAATATAACAATCGGGATGCTCGCGGTCAGTGGGATCTGATTCTCAATGAAGTCACGGACACAACCGGCGATGTATTCCTTGGTGTTGGGCTGCAATGTGCCAAGTGTCATGATCACAAGTATGACCCTATTCTGCAGAAAGACTACTATCGTCTGCGTGCGTTCTTTGAGGCCATCCGTCCGGACGATAAGCGAGTCGTGGCTTCTACCGCAGAGCAAAGCAGCCATGCGGAGCAACTGAAACAGTGGGAACAGGCGACTGCTGAGATTCGGGAACAGATTGCTGCCTTGGAAGCCCCTTATCGAGCCAAAGCGAAGCAGGATGCATTCGAGAAATTTCCGGCGGACATTCAGGATCTGCTGAAAGCGGAGGATGCAAAAAGAACTTCGCATGAACAACAGGTTTTTGAAATCGCCTGGCGGCAGGTGGACTACGAGTACGATGGTCTCGATAACCGAATCAAAGGCGACGACAAAGAGAAGTTGCTGACTTTGCGACGTGAACTGGCAAAGCATGACGGCTTAAAGCCCAAAGCTCTTCCCACGGCACTTGTTGTTACAGATGTCTCTAACGAGGCCCCGGTCACAAAGATCCCGAAGCGGAAGATGGAAGTCGAGCCGGGAGTTTTGAGCATTCTTAATCCCGATGAAATGGAGATCCCTGCGCTATCTCCACAGCAAACGACAACAGGTCGGCGAGCAGCGCTGGCTCGGTGGGTGACTCAGCCGGATAATCCTCTTACAACTCGAGTGATCGTCAATCGAATCTGGCAGGGCCATTTTGGACGCGGGCTGGCTCAGAATGCCAGCGATTTCGGAACTCTGGGCGGACCTCCCACGCATCCGGAATTGCTTGATTGGTTAACGCTGAACTTTGTTCGCGGAGGATGGAGCATGAAGAATCTCCATCGTCTGATTGTCACATCGGCGACCTACCGGCAGGCGGCCGAGCATTCTCACATGGCGGAGTATCAGTTGACGGATCCGTTGAATCGCGAATACTGGCGATTCTCAACTCATCGACTGGATGCGGAGCAGATCCGTGATGCGATTCTTGCAGCTTCAGGCCAGTTGGATCTGACTGCCGGAGGTCCCGGGGTACAGTCGGATGTTCCTCGACGTTCCATCTATATGCGTGTGATGAGGAATGAGCGGGACTCGTTGTTGGATGCGTTTGATCTGCCATTGTTTTTCTCCAGCACATCATCTCGAGACACAACGACATCGCCCGTGCAGTCGCTGTTGCTCTTCAATAGTCAGATTATGATGAACCATGGAGCGAAGTTTGCGGCGTCGCTGTTGAACACGCAGAGCGGGGTATCATCATCGCAACCGACTTCTTCACAAATCACAGCGCTGTGGGAACGAGCTTTTGGCCGCGAACCCTCAGAATCAGAACTTCGAGATGCGGAGCAATTCCTGAGCGAACAGCAGGAGCGAATTGTTGGCGAGCGTGGAAAAGTTGATACCGCATCAATTCCGATTGGTCGGTTGCCGTATCGAGATGGCCAGGCTGTGATCGTGAATCCGGAAGACAAGCCTTTGAGAATGGCAATCGACTCCAATGACGCGATGAATGCCACTGAGTTTACCATAGAGGCCTGTTTTCAGGTTCGATCGATCCATGAGACTGGTGCTGTGCGGGCCATTGCGGCGAAGTGGAACGGAGATGCCAAACAGGTCGGATGGATGCTCGGTATTACCGGGAAAGGGTCGCGACGAAAACCGCAAACGCTGGTCATGCAGTTGTTTGGAAAGTCCGTCGATGGAAGTGTCAAAGAAGCGGCGTTGTTCTCTGATCAGCATGTCGAGCTGAACACTCCGTACTTCGTTGCCGTGACATTTAAACCCGCGACAACTGTTTCGGAATCCGGAGTCGTAACTTTTAACCTGAAGAATTTGGCCAACGCAGATGAGACGCTCGGTTCAGTATCTGTTCCTCACAGTGTGATTGACGGTCTGCAAAACAATTTGCCGCTGACACTGGGATTCCGGCAGGGAGCTGCCGAGAGCAGTTTTGATGGATTGATCGACGATGTGCGTCTTTCGGCCACGGCTCTTGGCGTTGATCAGTTGTTGCTCAGCTCCGAAGGTCCCGGGCCATCGACACTGGCCTTCTGGAAATTCGAACCGGTTCCGGGGCTCCTTGAAGACTCCAGTTCTCATTCGCGTCGGCTGTCCATCCTTCGCGAGGACTCATCCGCCGTTTCGCCAGAGCAGGCCGCTCTGGCCGATCTGTGCCACGTCATTCTGAACTCGAACGAGTTCTTGTACGTCAAGTAGACGATTTTCATCCGTAATGTGACATCGCTGCGGTTTCGTTAAATTGGTGGAGACAGGCGAGGGAAAGTTACAGTTCCAGCGTTTCCTCGATGTTTTGCATGGGGAAAGTGCGTTTATCCGGTGAGGAAGTGAATTGTTGAGCGAGTTTCGTGATCCCCTGGGGTGGGTTCCTTGACCGGGAAAACGGGCTTCTCAATAATCCGGCCCCTCATTGGGACGTCGTCCGATGTCCCTGCCGCATCAACACTTTCCTCGCGGGGCTCTGCCAAAATGAAGCCGGAAGAACTGATTGAATTTCGGAAGATGCTCAAACTTCTGCAGGCTCGTCTGCGAGGAGACGTCGAGCAGCTTCAGGAAGAGGCGTTTTCCGGTTCCGAAGCGGGAAGCGAATCCCGGTCATCCAATCACATGGCGGAAATGGGTTCTGACGCCTGGGATCTGGAGTTTTCTCTGCAGCTTGTGGAAAGTGATCAGGGCGTTCTGGAAGAGATCTCGCACGCTTTGAAAAAGTTTGATAATGGTACTTACGGACTTTGCGAAGCCTGCACCGAGCAGGGTAAACCGGAAGCAAAGGCACGTATCCCCAAGGCTCGCCTTCAGGCGATTCCCCACGCTCGGAATTGTGTCGAGTGTGAAAGGATCAAGGAAAAAGGTCGCTGATGACTGCTTATCCACGGACTCGGATTGGTGTCTATGCTGCTCTGACAATCGTGGCACTTGCGACGGATTTGATCAGCAAGTCTGTGGTCTTCAATCGACTTGGTGGAGTCTTTCAGGGGACAGGTTGGCTGATCGATGGCTGGCTCAAGTTTGAGCTTCACACCAGCCTTAATGCCGGCGCGCTGTGGGGCATGGGGCAAGGTTTTGCTTCAGGCTTCGCGTTGCTGAGTGTGGTTGCCGTTGTCGGGATTGTTTACTGGTTGTTTTTTCGAGGTGCCGCGGCCAGCTTATGGCTGACAGTAGCTCTCGCGATGGTTTCCGGAGGAGCACTCGGAAACTGTTACGACCGACTCGGACTGCACGGCGAACATTTTCCGAACGACCCTGAACCCGCGCTGGCCGTGCGAGACTTTCTGCGATTCCGCTTTGGCACGTATGACTATCCCATCTTCAACATTGCCGATTCCTTCCTTGTCGCTGGCGCGATTATGTTAATGATTCAGTCAGTCCAGCAGGAAGAGGATTCAGTCCCGAATGAATCAACGGCTTCGGCGTAGTTGATTCGGTTCCGATAGCTCTTAGTGGTGCTCTTCGGTCAATTCAACTTCTGACTGCTCTGCCCCGACAACGGACTCGGCGGCCTTTAGTCCGAAAAGCCAGAACAGCGCGGGATGCACAAAGAAGTCCAGCAATGTGGAACTGATCACACCGCCCAGAATCACAGTAGCGACGGGATAAAGGATTTCTTTGCCCGGCTGATCCGCAGCAAGGACCAGCGGGATCAGTCCAATCCCCGCCGTCAGGGCTGTCATCAAGACCGGGGCCAGTCGTTCCAGGCCTGCTCGGACAATCATCTCTTTGGTCCATTGTTCGCCTTCGTAACGAACCAGATGCAAGTAGTGGTTCAAAAGCAGAATCCCGTTGCGAGACGCGATGCCCGCCAGCGAAATAAAGCCAACCATCGCGGCAATAGTCAGTGTCTGATGAGTTAACACCAGAGCCGCCACGGATCCGATAAAAGCCATCGGAAGCGCGGCCATGACCTGCAACGATAGATTGACTGATCGAAACATCGTGAACAGAGCCAGGAAGACACCCAGCATCGCGACCAGGAACAGGAGTCCCAGCATGCGAGACGCCTTTTGCTGGCTCTCAAACTGTCCGGCGAATTCGATGTAGTAACCCTGTGGCAGCGATGATTGCAGGTCTTTAAGTTTCGCCTGAATCTCCTGCACAACATCTACGAGACCTCGATCTGCCACGTTGCATTGAACCACAATTCTGCGGCGGACCTTTTCTCGGTTGATCGTGTTCGGACCGCCGGATTCATAAATTCTGGCTACGGCTTCCAATGGCACCTGGCCGCCTTCTGGAAGATCGATGGCCAGGCGTCGCAGAGTGTCGAGGTTTTCGCGGGCATCTTCTTCCAGACGCAGGACGAGATCGAAAGATCGTTGGCCTTGAAGAATCTCGGAGATACTATGCCCGTTCATGGCGGTTTCGATGAACTCGTTCACATCGGCCGCACTCAATCCATACTGGAGCAGACGATCTCGATCCAGTTCGATCCGCAATTGAGGCACCGTTGTTTGCTGTTCAACGATCAGGTCTTTGACGCCGGGAACTGCTGAAATCACGCCCTTGACTTCGTCGGCTTTGCGCCGCAGGATCTCCAGGTCATCCCCGAAGATTTTGATCCCAATTTGGGCCTTTACGCCTGACAGCATGTGCGAGATCAGATGTGAAATGGGCTGTTCGACGGCCGTGACGATTCCCGGGATGTCAGCCATGGCCTCGCGAAGTTCTTCCAGTTGCTCTTCGCGATTGCGCGTTGACTGTGGATCCATTTCCAGAATGTATTCACTGGCACTGACAGGTTCGGCATGCTCATCCAGTTCAGCTCGGCCGGTACGTCGAACAATTGAAACGACGTCCGAAACTGCCTGTAGTCGTTCTTCAACGGTCTGATTGATTTCATTGCTCGTGGCCAGCGATGTACCCGGCGGCAGCAGAACATTGAGCTGGACGGCTCCTTCATTGAATGCCGGCAGGAAGTCTCGATCCAGTCTCACCACAAACAATCCGGCCACTGCGACGGCAATCACAACTACGGCCAGATTGAGCCGTGGGAAGGCGAGACTAAACCGAATGACTTTGTCGGCGATCCATTTCAGACATCTGAGCAGTGGACCATCTTTCTCAGCATGGCTGACAGTTTCACGTCCCAGCAGCCAGTAGGAAAGAATTGGAGTAACGGTCAGAGACACAATCAGAGATGAAAAGATGGAGACGACGTAAGCGACACCCAGCGGAGTAAACAGACGCCCTTCCATGCCTTCCAGAGCGAACAGCGGGATGAAGACCAGACACACAATCAATGTGCTGAACACGATTGAATTTCTGACTTCGGTACTCGCTCGATAAACGACCAGCAGTGGTGGTAGCGGTGATGAAGATTCACGGTTTTCTCGGAGTCGGCGGAAGATGTTTTCTACGTCCACGATAGCGTCATCGACCAGTTCCCCAATAGCGACGGCAAGGCCTCCCAACGTCATCGTGTTGATCGACATTCCGGTGATCTTGAACACGATTACAGTCATCACCAGTGATAGAGGAATCGCCGTGAGTGAGATAAACGTGGTGCGAAAATTCATTAGAAACAGAAACAGAATGATGACCACCAGAATGCCGCCGTCTCGCAGCGCTTCGATCACATTATGGATCGCTCGATCGATGAATGATTCCTGCGAATACATGGGTTCAATCTGGTAATCGGCAGGCAGCGAGGCTTTCAGTTCCTGAACAGCCGCCATGATGTTCTTTGTGATTTCCCGAGTATCCGCGCCCGGCTGTTTACTGATCGTCATGACCACAGATGGGCCGCCTTCGAACTGGCCCGGTTCACCAGTGTCGGCATTGTTGGGTAAACGCCGATAAGCACTGCTGTCGCCACGCTTCGCTTGAGCCGCCTCGGTAATCCGTGCGACCTGAGCTAATGCGACGGGTCGACCATCTCGAATGGTGACGACGACCTTTTGAAGATCTTCGACCGTCTGAATTCGTCCAAGTCCGCGTACGAGCAATTCATTGGGGCCCTGCTGATCGAGATAACCACCGGTGGCATTCTGATTGCTGCGTTGCAGCGCTTCGCGGATTTGCCCGAGCGTAACGCCGTAATGCTGCAGAGACGAGGGTTCCACTAAGACATGAAACTGCTTGCGGCCGCCTCCCATCGTGAAAACCTGGGCGACTCCGGGAATCGTCAGAAGCCGTTGTCCGATCACCCAGTCCGCCTGAGTTCGGAGTTCCACTGGATCCGTCTTGCTGTCTCGGCTCCACATACCAAGGACCAGGATCTGTCCCATAATTGATGAGACGGGCCCTAGTTGTGGCCTGACACCTCGCGGCATTCTGTCGCTTACGGCCGCAAGTCGTTCGTTCACAATCTGGCGATCGACATAGATATCGCTGCCGAAGCCGAATTCCACGTTGATGACGGCAAGTCCTATTCCTGACGTGCTGCGAACAGCCTGAACGCCCTGGGCTCCATTCAATGCGGTTTCGAGTGGAAACGTAATGCGCGTTTCTACTTCTTCAGGTGCAAGACCTGGGGCCTCGACCATGACCACGACACGCGGTCGATCGAGATCCGGAAAGACGTCGATCGGCATTTTCAGGGCCGCCCAGGAGCCGTAGCCCAGCAGGAAGATTGCAACTGCAATCGTCAGCAGTCGTTGGTGCAATGCAAATCGGATGATGGCGTTGAGCATGGAAGTACCAGCGATTTGGAGTGATTCGTCTTGAAGTCTGGACGCAACAGTAGTTCGTTGCGTTGCGTGGCAATGGCTGATTGATAAGCAGGGCCTTACCGAGCCACCTAGTGATTGTGGCCCGCGTGTGGATCGATCCCACCGCCAGCTTTATTGCGTACAGCCATCTGCATCTGGTGAGCGTTGCGCAGAGCAATCACGTCGCCAGGGAATAGCGCTCCATCATTGGCGAGAACAACAGACGATTGATCTTTGTGAATCACATGAACCGGGATTCGATCGAAGTGTTCGCCGTTCTGTTGGAAGACAAAGGACTCCGCGCCTTCCTGAGCCACCGCATCGACAGGAACGACGATCTGATCTTTCCACTCCTCAACAGGAATCATCAGCTGCAGACGCTGTCCGGGTTTGTATTTCCATGAGACAAACCGATTCCCTTCGTCGTCTTTCTGATCTCGAATAATTTCGTTTTCAAGGTCGACAAAAAACTTCAGAGTGCGAGCATTTTCATCAATTTCGCTGGCGATGAAAGAGATCGGTAAATTGTTCAATGTGATTCCGTCTGCGAATAGTGCCTGAGCTTTCCAGTTGTTAGCTGTCGCTTTACTGATCGCATCGGCATCCTGCTCGAACGCTCGTCCTTCGAAGTACAATCGGCTGTAGTCTGCCAGAGAACACAGCTTTCCGCCCTGTTCAATAGATTGTCCATGCTGCACATCCATTGATTCGATGATAAGGGGAGCCGCTGGATTCTGATGTAGCGCGACGGGGCGATAAGCTTCATTACCCGAAAGTCTCAGTTCGTTCTGAATCTGCTTGTTTTCAGGAACAGTGACGCTTAGTTCGCTCAGAAGCCTTCTGTCCTTTTCGATTTGAGAAACCTGTCGTTCAGACAACCCATGAAGTCTCAACGCTTCTCGCTGTGCTCCCAGCAGAGCTTCCAGCTTTTCTTTCGCGTATTGGTGCTCGAGCACGGAACGTGGAGGAATGACGCCACTGTCGACGCCGGCCTGCAATCGCTTGAGTTCTCTCTCTTCAACATCCAGTTCACCGAGTGCTCGCACGAATTCAGACTGCGACGCAACAAGTTCTTCGTGAGTCAGTCTGATTTGAAACAAGGGAGCCCCGGGTTCTACAGCTGACCCCGGAACTGCAGACACTTGTGTGACAACTCCTGTCATGGGCGTGGAAACCTGAACGACTGTGCGTCCGGGACGCTCAACAATCAGAGCAGGCACAGAAATCGTTCGATAGTACGTGGCTGTCGTGATTGGTTTGAGAAACTCGGCCGTCAGCCCAAGATTCTTCATCGCCTGTGCCGAAAGTTCCAGTGATTCCACTTCCGCGTGTGGAGCGTGTTCCTCGTGTCCTGCATGAGCATGATCATCATGGCCATGCGCGTCTTTCGCTGCCGCAGATTTTCCCACCATTTGATCGACCTTCGTGTTCAGCGAAGTCCACCAGAGGTTTCGTGAGGCATAAGCACCGCCAGCGAGAAAGAAGAGCATCAGAAGTTGAGCTGGACGACCGGTCAGTTTTGAGCGAGAAGTATTCATCAGCGGAGAATTCCGAATAGAGCGGAGTTTGAATTCATTCGTGCATGAAGCGAAGATTGCTGTGCAGCGATGTTAAGCGAAGGAACCTGGCGTAATGTCGTGATGGTTCGTCGGGAGCGATGGACCGCGCGTTAGTCATGCGCGGACAGAAATAGAAGCGGATGTGTGCGACGAGAAGTGCGGCGGCGGCGGATACGGGTACTTGAGATCAAGGCAGGGGCCACCTGAAATCAGGCGAGCAGCATACTGCTCATCAAGTACGCCAGACCTGAAGACGCGCGCAGAACTCGGGCGCGTGGGTGTCGCTGGCGAGAATTGGGCCAAGGCAATAATCCGCCTTCACCACAGATCCTGCGTTCGCATCGGTTTCTGGAGCAACAATCCAGAGAACGCATTCCGGAGGAGCCACGATCGCCACCGCATTGGTCGCGACAAAGCGGCACTCGGTGTGATCGCATTCGCTGGAATGCTTATCATGTGACACTGGAGATTCAGAATCCGATGACCGGTGGTGCGAGTGACCCGGAGCATGTGAATGCCCGCAGTGCGTGGAATGCTGGGTCTCAGAGGTCTCTACACAATGACTCATGCAACCATGGACATGATGCCAGCCGCATCCGTAGACGCTGTGCAACAGCATCGTCAGAAGCGTCAAACATCGAAAAAACACGGCCACAGGAACACTCCAGTGCGAGCTGACCTCGTCCGGTCTGGAGATAAATCCAAGGAAAACCGCGTGGTCAACAACTGATGCAACTCTACATCATAGATCCCATGGCGCGAATATGAAGATGTTGCTTTTGCTCAACTGCGGTTTTGTGCCGATCGGGTTTTCCCCCGGAGTTCGGCCGGACGATCAAGGGGATTGCAAGGCACTTTTGAGTCGCATGAAATTGCCGTGGATTCGTTCGAAAACGCTGTTCGACGAATCCTGCAGCGGATACTCACAGAGATCTATTCGGATCACGGTGAGTCCAGCCTCGGTGGCGAATGTGGCTGTCGATACTGGTTGAAGTGAATTCAGCAGAATGAAACGAGGCTTGTCTTTCGGCAGTTTATCCGTCAGGGCCGCTAACTCATCTTTCGCGATGGATGTCAGTTCCTGAGATTCATCCCAATGCACATATTGGAACTCCAGGCCCAGCTTGCTGGTCAGGTAATGATAGTAGGGACTGTCGCCGACCAACGTGATTTTCTGGGCGGGCGTCTTTGCAGAAATCTCAGCAGCGAGTGCTTGAGTCTTTTCAAGCTGCGTTTTGATCATCGTTAAGGCTGCGGTGATCTCGCGGGATGCTGCTGGCTCCAATTCCACAAAGAGATCTGCGACCCGAATGAATTGCGATTCAGCGAGTTCCGGGTCCAGCCAGGTGGCCCACACGGTTCCAGGATGGGCATGTTTACCTTCAGGGCCGTGTTGATGAGTGATCGCGTCCGGAATTCGGATGAATTCGGAGTAGTAGCCAGCCGCCGTGTCCTTCAGGCGCGAGCCTGGCAGGGAGACTCGATCCTTCCACGGCTCATAACCCGCGCCGCTGATCAGAATCATGTTGGCATTCTGGAGACGCTTCACATCGTCTTTCTGTGGCTTCCAGTTGCGAGACGCGATGTTATCCGGAGTAATCTTGTGCACTTCGATGTGGTCACCAGCGAGTAAGTCAGCCACCTCGAAAAGTGGCTGACTTGTGACCATGACCACTGGCTTCTTGTCGGCGGTGGAATTGCTCGATCGGTCAGTCGATGAGCTGTCCTTGACGTCGCTGCATCCAGAGATGAGCAAGCAGGCCGTCAGAATGAAGCCCCAGGAACGCATCATCGACTCCATCAGTCAATTGATTTAGCCGCCGTTTCGTTTGTATTGCTGGCTTCAGCCAGCAACACAACGCGACCAGGAGTGCCGATGCCGACTGAAATCGGCACCACGAATCAAATCAACGCGCCACCAACAAGGTTTACTTCAGGTTCTTCGCCAGTAGCTCTGCAATCTGAACGGCGTTTGTCGCCGCACCTTTGCGAAGATTGTCGGACACGCACCAGAACGTGATGGCATTCGGATTCGACATGTCCTTGCGAATACGTCCGATAAAGACATCGTCGCTGCCATCACAGGTCGATGGCATCGGATACTGACTGTTGGCAGGATCATCGACCACTGTAATGCCCGGCGTTGCCGTGAAGAGCCGGCGAGCTTCTTCCACAGAAACTGGTCGTTCCGTTTCGACGTTGATTGTTTCGCTGTGACAGTTCGAAACAGGAATACGAATACAGGTGGCGCAGACCTGAATGGACTCATCGCCCAGGATCTTGCGAGTTTCGTAGACCATCTTCAACTCCTCGCTGGTGTATCCGTCGTCCTTGAAACTGCCGATCTGTGGGATTGCGTTGAACGCGATTGGATACTTGAAGACCTGGTACTGATAGTCTTTGCCTTCCAGATGCGCGCGGGAGCCATCAATAAGATCAGCAGTTCCCTGCAAGCCTGCACCGCTGGTGGCTTGATAAGTACTCACGATCACGCGGCGAACTTTTGCGGCATCATGCAATGGCTTCAGGGCCAGAACCATTTGAGTCGTTGAACAATTTGGACTCGCGATAATTCCTTTGGCATTCAAAGCAGCTTCGGGATTAATCTCCGGGACGACCAAAGCCACATCGGGCTTCATGCGGAAGAAGCCGGATTCATCGATGACCTTGCACCCAGCTTTGATGGCTGATGGCAGAAACTCGGCAGCCGTCTCATCCGGAGTGCTGGCGATGAGCAGGTCGATTCCTTTGAAACAGTCGTGAGTCAGTTCTTCCACTGTGATCGTGCTTCCGTTGAATTCCACTTTCTGGCCGGCGCTGCGGGCCGATGCGAGAAAGCGGAAGTTCTTTGCGGGGAATTTTCGTTCCTGCAGAAGCTGAAGAATGATTCGCCCTACGGCACCAGTCGCGCCGACGACGGCCACAGTGTTAAACACGGAATTATCCTTTCGAAACGGAAAGACAGCTCAGGTGAGCGGTGGAAGAAGTCAGCGAATTGTCGGTGGTAGCCCGTTTTCCAGACCACCAACGTACATGGGCTGTTCCTTTTGGGAGCGGGAAAATATCCTTCCCGGTGAGAATTTCCAATTCCGGCAGACAAACTGAGCATTCTCCCGACTTTTGACAATGCCGTGAACCAAACAGAAGCCTCCGAATTTCAGGCTCGTTTCAAGATCTGCGTTGGTCGCCTGACGCTTGAGCCTGAGCGCGCGCTGACGGAGATGTTTGACCTTGCGGCTCAGCGATTGGTTCGGTTTGCTGTCACAATTACTGGAAATCAGCCGGACGCTGAGGATGCACTGCAGGGGGCATTTTCCCGCATTGCCTTTCGACCTCGGTTACTGGCGAATGCGGACGCTCCCTGGCCGTATTTGATTCGTTCGGTGAGAAACGAAGCCCTGCGGATTATCCAAAAGAGACGAGGCAGTGGATACGAAACGCCGGATCGAGGCTCCAGCGAGGAAAGCGTGGAGGCTCAGGTCGTTCAGGAAGAAACGGCGGACAGTGTTCGAAGAGTGCTGCAATCCCTTCCCAAGTCTCAGTATGAGGTTGTCATTCTTAAGCATTGGGAAGAACTGACGTTTGCCGAAATCGCCGAAGCACTGGGATTGTCACAGAATACTGTGGCCAGCCGATACCGATATGCGATGGAAAAGCTTCAAAGAAGTCTTGAACCCCTTATAAAATAGTTATCCCCACCCCAAAAATCCTGCCATGATTTTGTTCTCTTCAATGGACAAGTGAATCCAATGATCGA
>CAIXQV010000072.1 GCA_903921605.1 uncultured Planctomycetaceae bacterium
ATCGCTGACCGGCTCATTATAGAACAGACAGCTCAAGTTCTGAGGATCGATTGGCATCATGATCGCCGGGTCCAATCGCTGTACGATGGACATTCTCTTTCCGCCGCTCGCCTGAAAGCCTACAACACGCCTCATTGTGATAAAAAAACACGATCACGTCGATGTCCGATGGAAAATCCTCTGCAGTGTTTGCCCTTCATGCGTTTTCAGCCAGAACCACCTTCCGCTGGTGCCGCGCGGATTAAAGGCAAATCCCAGAAATGCATGTGCGATTTTGGCCCGATTTTCGTTCTCATAGCGTTAGATACAACTTTCCAATCAGAACCAAGCAGGACTTTGGAGCCAAAATGAATCAAGCAGACTGGAAAACGAAAGCGGGCAAACTTGCTTTGGCTTTTGCCCTGGCGTCCGGATACGTGGAATCGGGAAGCGCTCTGATCGGAAATTCGGTGTTCGCACAGGAAGCGGTCACCAGTAAAGCCGCCACCGTGGAAGCCGCCGCAAAAGTTCTCGATCTGCGTACACTCGGCACACCGGAAGGCGCTGAACTTCAGGGCGAACAGCACGTTGGTGCGATGTCTTACGGCACGTCGGCTGATCCAACGGTCGCCTACAAGTTCCAGAAACAACAGCTCACAAAGCTTGGCTGGAAGGAACTTCCCGGAGCAATGACTGAGGCGGCCTACGCGAGCGGTATGTTCAGCAAGGAAGGATACTCGCTGTCCGTTTCGACTTCAGCATCGGGCCAACCAGAAAAAGAACGTGCCACGTTTGTCTACATCATGAATTTTGGCAACGTAGCAGTGAAGTCACTCCCTGTGATCAAAGGGGCGACATCGACGTTCGTCAATGAAGCGACTGGGATCTACTCGGTGGATCTCAAGGTGCAGGACGCCGCCGATAAGACTCTGAAACTGCTGCTCGATGCTGGTTGGCAGCCCTATGGTTATAACGATGTGTCGGACGAGCTGAAGCAGTTTCAAGTCAAGAGAAATGCTATTCAGATTGGTGTGATGGTTAACTTAGCACCGGCTCAGGGAAACAAAACGGCGGTCATGTATAGCACGTCACTGCTGGCCGTAGACATCCCCGCTCCGGGTAACGCCGAGCAACTCAATTTTACAGGTCAGCAAAAGACGCTGCGGTTTGAATCGCCCGAGGACTTTGCTGCCGTTGTTGGCTTCTACGAAAAGACGTTGCCTGCTCAGGGCTGGAAACCGTCCGGGGAAGAAATGGCTCTCGGTGAAGACGACTTCGGCCGCCCCGTGGGAACTCGCGTGTTTACCAACACCGCCGGCGACGTCATTGATGTGACGCTTGAGAAGTCGGAAGACAAGACTTCTGCCGTCGTGAAGCATCTTTCCAGGCAGGAAATTGAGGCCGCCAGGAAGAAACTGGCTGAAGACCAGAAAAAATAATTGGCAGAGAACGCGGCTGCGAAAGACGAAGAAATGAAGGAGTCGGATGACTCTGAGCCGGACGCTGCTGCTCTGGCCAACGCTCTGATCGCAGAAGCTCTGGGTGGCAAAGGAAAGAAGAACAGCGGCAAGAAGAAGCCCGGCGCAAAAGCGAGCGACGCGGTGCAGATCAAAGTCCCGGAGGGCACGAAGGTCAACAGAACAAGTGATAATGTCTTGCAGATCAAAGTCGGTGCAGGCAAAGGTCTGAAGACGGCCGAGTTTATTCAGGGACACATGGCCGCTGATGGCTGGGAAGTTGAAGGCGATGATCTTGAAAAAGACTCAGGCAATCTGGATTTCAAGAAGGACAACCAGTCGATCACACTGACCTACGTCGACACAGGATTCACGGATGTCATGATGATGCTGATTGGAATCGGAACGCCGCTGGATTCCTCGGAGGCCGAAGCTCCGGCTAAAGCAAATGACGGTAAGACTCCGGCAAAGAAATCGGGTGACAAACCGAAGCGTTCGACCGAAGAATCTGATGAAGAGGACATGGAAGAGGAGATGGAAAAGGAAGACGACGAAGATTCAGAGAAGGTCGAAGAACCGGAACGAGTCAAACGTCCAAAACAGGGTATCTCAAAGATGCCAAAGTTACCCAACATCGGGTCAGCTCGCATGGGTGAAAAGTCTTATGAACTGAATCAGGTGATCGCCTACGAACACATTTCTCAGGGCGAATGGCGAACAAAGATTGTCGCCTCTGCAAAGCCCGTGAAGCAGGACAAGCTAATCGCTCTGCTGAACAAGACCGGCAACGATGAAGACATGGAGTTTCCTGAGCCGAACATTCGAGTGGAGATTGGAGCCGATGGCGCAGTCGCTGGCATCAGCTATCAACTGGATGGCGTCAGCGGTGGCGGAAACTCCGGCACCATTGGGGACGTACTTGTCGAGGACAATCGGGCTCGAGGAACTCTGGAGCTGGAGGAAGAAGGCGAATTCTTCGAACGAACCTATACGTGGAAGATCAGCTTCGACACGGACGTGTTGACGAAAACATCAAAGACCGCCAAGGTGGCTCAGAATCTCCCAAAGCTGGAGAACGGCGGTGAACTCACTTTGGGCAAAGGCCAGTGGAAGCTGGCTCATGTAGTTGCTTATGAAGCGAAGATGTTTGACGAAGTGGTAACCAAGGTCTTTATCAGCCAGAAGCCCATCAACATGGCCAAACTAAAAGCGTCATTGGCAAAAGATGGTACCGACGATGGCGTTTTTGAGACACAGCCGCAGGTGGTTCTGCAAATTGACGACAATGATTCTGTGAAGCAGGCCGCAATCTGGGCGGATAACGCGTCGATCTCTTCCAATGCCGATCTTGAAGGCGACGCAACTGTGGCCGACGGTCGTGTTCGTGGGTCTGCCAAGCTTTCCGAGCCCGGTGAGTTCTTTGGCAAGAAGTATGACTTCCATGTAAGCTTCGACGTCGAAGTCATGCCACTACCAGCGGACCAACGTTAAGTCGTCAAGGTGTTAACCGTCCTTTGTTTTCCTTGTTCAGGAATTGGTTCGAAATAAGATCGGTATGTGGTGTGCCTGCGTTCGCTAGCGCGCGCTTGTCACACCCTACAAGTTTCGTTGTTTTCTCGTAGGGTGTGACAAGTGAGCCTTAGCGAACGCAGGCTCACCGATTGAGTCTCCACTTGATGCAAGCCGGAAGTTATTCCGAGACTGTTCCGTAGCGGCAATTGACACGCGACCGCTTGACCAAACTTAGTCGCCTGCGGCTTGCTGTTAAGCTTTTCACTTTTGGCGTGCCCCTGTGGCTCGTTGCTGCTTCTCCAGCCAGGAGAACGCCGACTCGGGAATGCTCTCATGTCCGCCTTCGAAAATCGTCACAATACTGCTGCGTGACTTTCGCTGCAGATGAATAAGACGGCCGAGAATGGGGTCCTCCACAGTGTCTGACGGCTGTGGATGCAGAAGCTTACGATCCTTGACCAGCGACTGAATGTCGGCCTCGGAGATCGTGGCTGAACCATGAGCTTTGGCAATCTCATTGAAAGCAATCAACGAATGCGACACCGGCACCGATCCCGCATGTCCGTCCTGCACTCCAGCCAGAATGCTGATCGGCAGGTCGCTGGTGCGAGACAGATTAAACACCGGTGAGCGATCTCGATAATCCGCATCGATCTCGGCCGATGTTCCCGGAGGACCGCCGAGAGAAAGTTCAATCATCTGAGCATACTTGTCCGGCTTCCCATCGATCATGTGAAACCGGTGCCATTCGGCCAGATCCATCGGCCCAACCCAGGCCGACACCGCGCTGAATTTATCGGGATGATGCCCGGCCATCAGCAGCGACATATGCCCGCCGCCCGAAACCCCTGCGATGTAAACTCGCGTGTTATCAACTTGCCATTTTTCGCGAGCGAATCGGATCGCATCCAGAATATCCTGCCGCGCGAATTTTGAACCGCAGGCTTTGGGAGTCTGATTGATGCCTCGAAAATTCGGATGAATCCAGATCCAGTTGCGACGCACACACTCAACCATCCACTTGCTGTTATCCTGGGTATAGTCCGCGCTCCACGAATGCAGAAAGACAAACAGCGGCGTGGGTTGCTGCGAAGCGGATTCCGGGGCCCAATACAAAACCGGCTGCTTTTCGCCGTCGAGTTCGCTGACCGTTGTGGCGAGGCTTTGCTTAGGCAGCTCATCGGCTGCGGCCGAATTTGCGAAGCCGACGAGGATTCCGGCCACGACAGTGATTGCATGGATGTTATTGAGCAGGTTCTTCATACCACAGATCTTTTCATCAAAAAGGGAACGGTCGGACAAGAATGTCCAACGCACGGTGGTACAGCGAGCGGAACGCTCACCTCGCACTACGCCCCTGCATGAAATGTCGGGACCTTTTCCCACAGAATTCGCAAGCCGTTGAGCACCACCAGCACCGTGCTACCTTCGTGGCCTAGTACTCCCAGCCACAACGGCAGATCGAAGAACGTGGCCAACACGAGTAAAGCAATCATCGAAAATGCAAACGTCATATTCTGGCGTACTCTGCGGCGTGCTGTTTGGCTGATCCAGATTGCCACCGGCAAGCTTCGCAAATCGTCGCTCATCAGCACAACATCGGCGACTTCCAGAGCCACGTCCGTCCCTGCACCGCCCATCGCGATGCCAATCTGAGCCGTTGCCAAAGCGGGCGCGTCGTTAACGCCATCGCCCACCATCGCAACAACATCGCCTTCAGCCGCCAGACGACTGAGTTCAACGACTTTTTGGTCCGGCATCAATCCGGCGCGGACGTCGTCGGCCCCGAGCTTGGCGGCGATGTTTCGAGCCACTCGTTCGTGGTCACCGGTTAGAATCACGGTCTGACGAATTCCCATCTGCTTCAGAGACCGCATCGTCTCCGGTGCTTCTGGACGCATCTGATCTGCAACTCCAATCACACCCATCAGCCCGGCCACATCGGTCGCGACCAACAACGCCGTCTGCCCCGCCTCGCGCATACGGCGAGCCTGCTCAATCAGTTCGGGCGGAAGTTTTACATCATGCGACTCGAACAGCGTTTCGCGACCGACGCCAACCCAAACGCCGTCAATGCGTGCATGAACTCCAAGCCCAGTGTGACTGTGAAAGTCCGTCAGCGTTGCATCACTGAGTTTTAACTGTCGGCTGCGAACTTCCGCAATCACAGGGATGGCCAGCGGATGCTCACTGCGCTGTTCGACCGTGGCCGCAAGACTCAGTAATCGTGATTGATCAGTCCCTTCCGGCGTCCAAACTTCCGCAACAGCCGGTTTTCCCAGCGTCACAGTTCCCGTCTTGTCGAACGCAATGATGCTGACCTGCCCGAGCGATTCCAGATGAACACCGCCCTTGAACAAAATGCCCTGCCGACCAGCGCGAGCAATCGCGGACAACAACACGGCCGGTGCTCCGACGACGACAGCACACGGCGATGCAGCCACCAACAACACCATGGCATGATAAAAGGCATCGTGCCAGCCGCTGGAATGAAGCAGTCGCGAGGCAAAAAAGACGCAGCCTGACGTAAAGATCACACCCAGCACATACGGGGCCTGCCATGATTCGACAAAGCGTTGAGTCGGTGTCTTCTGGGCCTGAGCTTCCTGCACCATATGCACGATTCGAGCGATCGTGGTGTCGGCCACGGCTTTTGTCATCTTCACCAGGATGTTGCCGGAACCGTTGATCGTGCCAGAGAAGACTTTCGCCCCGACGGCCTTTCGAATCTGCTCGCTCTCACCCGTCAGCGTTGATTCGTCGGCCCAGGTTTCCCCTTCAAGGACGTCTCCATCGACAGGAAATCGTTCCCCTGGCCGAACTCGAACATAATCGCCGACCTTGAGCTCCTCGACTGGAACCGGCTTCTCTGAAACAACTCCCTCTTTCACAAGCCATGCTTCACGCGGGCGAAGCTGAATCAGTGATTCAATCGACCGAGTTGTGCGGTACATCGCAAACTCTTCCAGAGTCCCGCTGAGCGAAAACAGGAACAACAGCACGACACCTTCCATCCACTCACCGATCGCGGCTGCTCCAAGAGCCGCCAGGATCATCAGCAGATCGACCGTAGGCTGACGATTCTTCAGAGATGCAATGGCACTGATGGCAGGCCCGCTACCACCCGAAATATAGGCAACAACGCACGCCACAATCGACCAGGCAGCCGCCTGAGTTGTCCCGTAAAGGCTCAACAAATATCCCGCCAAGCCAAAAACAAGACAGACTCCAGTGGCTATCGCCTTCCCGATCGGAGCTTCCGTGCCGGCGTGTCCGTCGGCTGAATGATCGCCTGACATGTGTTTTCAATTCGTTGTTGATTTCTGGAGACAGTTGAAACTGTCGGGATGTTCTTGCGGAATATTGATGGCCTCGGTTTTGACAACTTGGAAGCGTCAGTGAGGGAATGAACCGAGCTTTCAAGTCGTGAGCCGCACGCCAACGAGTCCCCTCGCTGACGCTTTTTGAAATTGCGCCTTTCAGGCCCGGAGAAGCTGTGAGTTTATTGTAGGGTGGGACCAGCGAAGCGCCGGCCCACCATCAGGGATTTGGAGAAAGGGATGCGGAGAATCGGTGGGCCGGCGTTCGCGAAGCTCACTGGTCCCACCCTACGACTCCAATAAATTCACAACCTCTTCGGATTACAATGAGATCAACAGCACTCCCACATCCCGCTGAGCTCTCCTTAGCGAAACTCAATTCTGTCCGGACAGAACCGCTTCAATCGAGCAGGATCGATGTCGATGCCTAATCCTGGTCGAGTCGGGATCTGCAGGAATCCTTCGCTGTCGATCACAAAAGGATCGGCGGGAAGTTCGTCAATGTAAGCACACGGTGTCAGGTACTCGACGTAACGAGCAACAGGTAGAAACGCGGAAATCTGCAGGTCAGCCGCAAGGCCAACGGCCGTGTTCCAGCCGTGAGGAACCACCTGAACATTGTGATCCTGAGCCAACTGAGCGATGCGGCGGAATTCACTGAGACCACCATTCTTGGTCACGTCCGGCTGAATAATGTCGAACGCATGACGCTCCAGCCACGGCTGGAAAGACTGGCGTCGAGTCAGCACTTCGCCACCAGAAATTGGCACCGGCGACACACGAGTCAACTCGACAAAGCCGTTGATATCGTCTGGCGGCAGAGCTTCCTCAAACCAGGTAATGTCGTAATCCGCCAGCATCATCGCCGTGTTGCGTGCCCAGTTCGTTCCGTGCGGCCAGAACTGTTCGCTGCCGCCGGCATCGACCATCAGCTCAACATTATCGCCCACGGTATCTCGCGCGGTTTGAACAAGGAGTTCATCGAAAGCTCGATCACGTCGACCGAACGGACGCCAGCCCATTTTGATGGCTTTGAAACCGCGAGCGACCACGCTCTCCAGCGTCCTTGCCAGTGCCTCGGGTTCCTCGAACAGAATGGAACCATAGGGCTTGATGCGATCTCGATAATTCCCACCCATCAAACGAGAAACCGGCTGGCCACAGGCCTTACCCATTAAGTCCCACAAGGCAATATCGATGCCGCTGATGGCGTGCGTCACCGAGCCGCCTCGGCCCTGCCAGAATGTCGACTGGTGGAGTTTCTCGGACACGCGTTCTGGTTCAATCGCCAGTTCGCCCTTCAGCAGCGGCCACAGCAACTCGACAGCCCCGACGATCAGTTTTCCGGATGTGAAGCAACTGCCAAAACCGACATGCTTTGAGTCTGTGTGCACAATAACCAGTGTATGCAGATTCTCCTGAGGCTCATGCCCCTGCGGCCAGCCACCGTCGACTGTTGCTCCCGTCAACGGACACACATCAATTCCTGTAATGATCACGAGGGCGTTCCTCTCAAAGGCGTTCAGTTCGATAACGGCGGACCACAAGAATGTCACTGGACCAACTCGCATCATAGTCGGAAGTGATATGGATAGTCGTGTCCGGACCGAGAAATTCAGATCGTAGTGCCCACTTCACTCGGCTTTGTTGGTCCGCATTCGAAATCGAATGCCAGCTGAAGCCAACTGGACAAGCCGAAGGGCCACAAAATCAACCGGCGGCATTCGCTGGATGCGTGGCGTCAAGAAATGGCGGGCTCTTGATTGAAGCGTATTCATCTTTTTTGCTGAACGGCGAGCAGCAGGTGTAGGCGAAATCGAACAACGACGCCTGCGGCTTGCCGTTAAACGATGAAATCAACGCCCCGGATCGCCCATCAACAGAGAGCCGTGCAACCGTATCGGCATTATTTCAATTGGCAGTCGCACCAGTCAAAGCCGTATGTTGTCGCGAAAAAGGTGCTCCGAAGATCTCGATGTTTCGAATCGGCAGATCCCTTGTCTTGTCCCGTTGTACAATGCCCCCTAGAATCCGGTATGCAATTCGCTCTGCCATTTGGTGTTGTCAGTTCTGAACAAACGAATGTCAATGTGGCGGCGTAGGTTGTAAGGGGTTTTGCGGTTGAGGCAAATGCCACGATTCTGACTGTCAAAGTAGTGCGGGTTTTCAGGGGAGAGTGTTTGCCAGAACGCTGGAACGCTCAGACTTTTCCGACAACTCAGGCGGTGCAATCACCAAACTTCTGCAGAATTTCCTCAAATGCGTTCGTTTCGGCGCTAGAGTTCAGGGAGGTGGTCTCCGGTGTCACCGGAGACTGTCAGCCAACCAAGATCGAGGGTGTGAGTCCCGCAGGGGAGCATCCATGTGGTTAAACGGATATACGGATATGTTGCTGACTCGGTGAGTCGCGGAACAATTTGTTCCTGAGAGCGAACTGCTTTTGGGACTTCAGGAAGATTCGAAAACGAGGAAGTCGAATGTACGAACGCTTCACAGATCGTGCTCGTAAAGTAATGCAGCTGGCTAATCAGGAAGCTCAGCGATTCAATCACGAATATATTGGCACGGAACACATCCTGCTTGGTCTCGTCAAAGAAGGCTCAGGCGTTGCTGCCAACGTACTGAAGAATCTTGACGTCGATCTTCGAAAGATCCGCATTGAAGTCGAGAAGATTGTCCAGACCGGACCAGATATGGTCACGATGGGCAAGCTGCCTCAGACGCCTCGTGCGAAGAAAGTCATTGAATACGCGATGGATGAGGCTCGAAACCTCAACCATAACTACGTCGGCACCGAGCATTTGTTGCTCGGATTGCTGCGTGAACAGGAAGGCGTCGCTGCTCAGGTTCTCATGAATCTCGGCATGAAGCTGGAAGATGTTCGCGACGAAGTCCTGAACCTGCTGGGGCACGGCATGGAATCAGCCGAGCCGGGTTCAGAAGAACGAGGTGGTGGCGGAGCAGCCGCTGGCACTGGTGCGGCCGCCAAGGGCGCAAGCCGCAGCAAGACACCAGCTCTGGACAGTTTTGGTCGTGACCTGACCGAACTTGCCAAGCAGAAGAAGCTCGACCCGGTCATTGGTCGAGAACGCGAAATTGAACGAGTCATCCAGATCCTTTGCCGACGCCAGAAGAACAATCCGGTTCTTCTCGGAGAAGCCGGGGTTGGTAAGACTGCGATCGTCGAAGGCTTTGCCCAGATGGTCGTTGACAATGCCGTGCCAGACATTCTGGCGGATCGTCGAATCATCGTGCTTGACCTCGCGATGATGGTCGCGGGTACGAAGTACCGCGGTCAGTTCGAAGAGCGTATCAAGGCCGTGATGAACGAAGTTCGTCGGGCTAAGAACACGATTTTGTTCATCGACGAATTGCATACTCTGGTCGGTGCCGGTGGTGCTGAAGGCGCGATTGATGCGTCTAACGTGCTGAAGCCAGCCCTGAGCCGTGGTGAAATTCAGTGTATCGGTGCAACAACTCTCGACGAGTACCGCAAGTACATCGAAAAAGACGCGGCTTTGGAGCGACGTTTCCAGACCGTGATGGTTGAACCACCGTCTGCGAAGCAGGCCGTTGAAATCCTGAGAGGTCTGAGGGATCGTTACGAAGAACACCACCGTGTTCAGATCACCGACGACGCTTTGGAAACAGCGGTTGAAATGTCCAACCGCTATATCACCGCACGTTGCCTGCCTGACAAGGCCATCGACGTCATTGACGAAGCGGGTGCTCGAGTTCGCCTCAAATCGATGGTTCGTCCACCGGACCTGAAGGAGCTGGAAGAAGAAATTCAGCGGCTGAATACGGCGAAAGAAGAAGCTGTTGCCGAACAGAAGTTCGAAAAGGCGGCTTCATTCCGTGATCAGGCTGACAAGCTTCGCAAAAAGAAGGATCAGCTCACCGAAGAATGGCGTGAGAAATCTCGCCAGACCGACGGTGTTGTTGACGCCGAAGTCGTTGCGGAAGTTGTCGCCAAAATGACAGGTATCCCGCTGACTCGTCTGTCCAGCGCAGATGCTGTGCGTCTGTTGCAGATGGAAGCTGAACTTCACAAACGCGTAATCAGTCAGGACCAGGCGATTACTCAGGTCTGCAAAGCGGTTCGCCGCAGTCGCAGTGGCCTGAAGGATCCTAAGCGTCCAACGGGCGTCTTCCTCTTCTCCGGCCCGACCGGTGTGGGTAAGACCCTGTTGGCCAAAACCCTGGCGGAGTTCATGTTCGGCGACCAGGACGCGCTGATTCAAATCGACATGTCCGAGTACATGGAGAAGCACAACGTCAGCCGTCTGATCGGTGCTCCTCCGGGATATGTGGGATTCGAAGAAGGCGGTCAGTTGACCGAGAAGATTCGTCGTCGTCCATATGCAGTCGTACTGCTGGACGAAATTGAGAAGGCTCATCCGGACGTCTTCAACATGCTGTTGCAGATCATGGAAGAAGGCCATCTGACCGACAGCTTTGGTCGTCGAGTTGACTTCAAGAACGTAATTCTGATTCTGACCACGAACGCCGGCGCCAGCAAGATGGCTCACGGCGGCAGCATGGGGCTTCATACGCTCCGTGATCGCGATCAGGAGAAGTCTTACGATGATATGAAGACCAATCTGATGCACGAACTGCAACGTCAGTTCAAACCAGAATTCCTCGGCCGTCTCGACGAAGTTGTGGTCTTCCGCAAGCTGACTCGCAATGAGCTGATGAAGATTGTCGATATCGAACTGGCCAAGGTTTACGATCGCCTGAAAGAACGCGGCAAGCGTCTGGTACTCAGCGATGAAGCTCGCGGCTTTATCATCGACAAGGGCGAAGTGGACGACGGGCTGGATTACGGTGCTCGTCCGCTGCGTCGCAGTGTCGAGCGATTCATTGAAGACCCACTTTCAGAAGAACTTCTGCGAGGCACCTTCGATGGCCAGAACGCCATTCACGTCAGCATTAAGGAAGTGGGCGATCAGAAGCAGCTCGAATTTAACGGCGGTGTTGATGAAGCACCGGTTGCTGAAGCCGAAGCAACTTCGACTCCAGCCTGATTTCGTCAACTTAGTGTGACTATGACTTTCCAGGAACTCAGCATCCTTAAACAGATGCTGGGTTCTTTTTTTTCGGCTCATCCGGTTTAGTCGCGGATGATCGTTAAGTCGATTTTCTCTGCCGGAAAGCTTTCTCGTCGCAAGACGAACCCCTGTGCAATTGGCGGAAGGATCCTGGCCCAGTTCGCTCACGAACTTGCACACAGGTCGCGGCAGGCCGCGAAGTGATGCCCGGCAGGCAGGAGCTACAGACGGCCCCGACTGGCACCGGCGGGGGATTCCGCGTAAAACATGCGGAGAGATCTTGTGCAATGAAGAGGCGTTTTGAGTCGCCTTCCCGTCAGATGTTCGCACTAAAAATGAAGGACAGGCGAGATGCAGATTCCTTACTCGCGACGTGAAATGCTGGCCGCGTCCTCAAATGGATTCGGATTACTCGCGCTCGCCGGCCTGCTCTCTGATGCGAAGGCGGCAGACAACGCAACTCCGGGGGCAACCCGTCGCCCGCGTGCAAAACATGTCATTCTGTGCTTTATGGATGGCGGGCCGAGTCATGTTGACACGTTTGACTATAAACCTGAGCTCATGAAGCAGCAGGGAAAGCCAATCGGCGATTCACAAGTTTCAAAGCTGTCACAAAGCAGTGCCGGGCGAGTCTGGTTCGGTAGTCCGTGGAAGTTTGCTCAGCGAGGTCAAAGCGGGCTGTGGGTCAGTGATTTGCTGCCTCATGCTGCAGAGCTGGCGGATGATCTTTGCGTTGTGCGTTCGCTTGTGGGCAAACAGCCATTGCACGGTCAACAGAATCTCCTGCTGCACACAGGGCGAGTCACAGGACTGGCGCCGAGTTTTGGATCATGGGTCAGTTATGGACTAGGGACTGAGAATCAGGATCTGCCGGGCTATGTCCTCTTGAACAATGACTGGATTCCGAACGGAGGTTTTGAAAACTTCTCCAGTGCCTTCCTGCCGGCAACGAACTCCGCCACGCTACTGCGAGCGAAAGGGGCAACCGTCGACAATATCCAGCCTGGTGACTCGCTGGAGAAACAACGTCGCAAGCTGAGATTGCTGAAAGAGCAGGACGGGACATTCGCCACAGAAACACCGGAACGGCAGTTAATCGACGCGGCCGTGAAAAACTACGAAACCGCTTTTCGCATGCAAACGTCTGTGCCCGAAGTGGCCGACGTTTCAGGCGAAACCGAGGCCACTCGAAAACTTTATGGACTCGACAGCTCCAACGATTTTCAGAAGTATTATTCATTGCAGTGCCTGCGAGCGAGACGGCTTGTGGAGGCGGGAGTTCGGTTTGTCGAGATCACGTGCCCGTTGACTCATGCCAACAATTCTCCGTGGGATCAGCATGGCAATCTGAAGCTGCATCATGCCGAGAATGCCATGATCACGGATCAGTCAGTGGCCGCTTTGATCTTTGATTTGAAGCAACGTGGCCTGCTGGATGACACAATTGTGATCTGGGCCGGAGAAATGGGACGCACGCCGCACACACCAGCGATTTCCGAAACGGCTGGTCGAGATCACCATGTGAATGGCTACAGCATTTTCATCGCGGGTGGTGGATTCAAGGGTGGAATGGCTTACGGCCAGACGGACGAATTTGGGAATTCCGTTATCGAACATCCGCTGATGATCCAGGACATTCACGCAACGGTCATGCATCAGTTGGGAATTGACCATAAGAAACTGACGTTCCGCTTTGGTGGTCGCGATGTCAGCCTGACCGATGTGCACGGCCATGTGGTGAACGAGATTCTCGCTTAGGCCAATTGTCACTGTCTGAAACGGCAATACGATCTCTGTGTGGGCGAAATGATTTTCCGCCTTGAGCCCCAAAGGTCGACGAAATTGCTCCAAGCACACGCGGAGAATTCACAGTGGCCTTGTTCGTCTTCTGTGAAATGCGAGAAAGCCGTGCGAAATGCAATTCCGGTGAACACTTGTTGTCGGCATAATGCAGAATAGACCGACCCCC
>CAIXQV010000073.1 GCA_903921605.1 uncultured Planctomycetaceae bacterium
CAAATTGCGATGCACGAATGGATGTTGACTCGCCGAGTCGACCTCGAGAAGTTCGACTCAATGGATATCGATTCGGATGGGTTTCTGATTCCTGAAGAACTCGCGATCGCTGATGCAGCAGCCGCCAACCAGGATGCAGTGGCTTCCACGACACGCAAGCGATTGCTGATCGTGAATGCAACTCCCACTAAGTCCAAAGCGACCTCAAACAATGGTCAACCAGGAAACGGTCAGCCCGGCAGTACACCACCAAACGGTCAGGACAGCAACAATCGTGGCGGATGGGGCGGCGGCGATCCAGCAGTGATGGCATCCGAGTCATTCAAGCGACTCGACGGCAATGGCGACGGCTTTGTCGATCCCGAGGAGTGGCAGGGCAGCCGAAGAACTCGCGGCATGTTCGAACAAGCCGGCATTCGACTCGACAAAATGAGTCTGGAACAGTTCTCGCAACACTATGTTCGACTGATGAGCAACGGCGGACGATAGCCTAGTCGACGCATTTGGTTCGAACAGCCCCAGCGGCTTCGTGCCGGATGTGTTTAAGTGAGCAATAGGACGGAGTTCAAAGGCACTCACTTTGAACAGTAGCAGGTATTTTGCAAATGCCGTAGCCTTCAGAATTGAAGTGATGGCTGACGGCACCCAGTGTCTGCTTGCTGCTTTGATGAATAGTGACTGCCATTGGGCTGCAGTCTTCGAGCGTAGTGCCTCTCAGAGCATGATTTCAGAAACCACGCCGCGAACATCCATTTCGAATTCGATTTCTTCAATTGGCGGTCGAGAATCGTGCCATGTGACTCCAAAGAGTCCTGCTTTTCTGATCCGCGGATTAATCAGATTCTGAATGATGTCGTCACAAGGATGTGCGGCGTAAACGTTGGTGCGATTCACCGCATCCCACGATGTTCCCAGTTTCTGCAGTCGCTGTTCCATCAGATCCATCACGAATGCAGCCTTGGACTTCATGCCGCCCGGAGAAATGTTCTCCAGCTCAATGATACCGTCACGCTGTAGGATGCCCTCCGGTAGTTCTCCTGCCCCCGCAACCACAAATGTCGGGACGTCGCCGTTCGCAATTGGCCGTGTGAAAGCGAAGGCATACAAGGATGGTTCCGTTGGCGGCACCAGTCGAGGTGCGATATGTGTCCGGGCGACCGGATTCACTCCATCAACAAACACGCCCCAATCTTTCAGGATCGCTGCGTATTGGAAGTTGAATTCGCTGAAGCCTTCAAACGTAAATGGCTTCGGGCAACGCAACGACATTGCACACAGCGCGGCATGCGGTCGTCCGGCATTCCGAAGAAAGATGTCAATCAAGTCAAATCCCTGCCGCCAGCCCACCATCGTTCGCAGTGTTACGTGAACGACTTCGAAGCCTTCGTTCGCAATGACTCCACAGGAATAAGGAGCAATGCCCGGTACAAACGAGTAATCTCCCGTTGGATGTTTCTTCAGGCTCATCTCAGGCTATTCCAAAATCGGTACAGGTCTTGTCGTAGTGAATTCAGTTTTCGAATACTCGGAACTCTAGCGGCTACGACACGTCTTCGTCGAACGACCTGCGAACTCTCGAGTGCTGATCTCAAACGTGGTGCCGATTTCAAGCCGAGTCGCTGGTGATGGGCTGTGCATTCCCCCGACAACTTCCAATACCGGAGTTGATTGTGAATTTATCTCAGGGCTCCGCGGGACAAGCACCATAGCTTTCCGCAACGGTCACAAGTTCGGCTCACGAGGCGTGTTTCGTTGAGAGCTACGGTTATTGTTGCGAAACTCGCGAGGTGTCTCGCCGACTTCTCGCTTAAAAGTGACGGACAGATACTCCGCATGAGGAAATCCGGCGGCACGGGCGATCTCTGTCAGGGGAAGGTCCGTTTCTGCAAGCAGTTGCCGACAACGATCAATACGTAAACGCAGAATCTCGGCATGCGGTGTGCGGCCTACAAGTTTCTGAAAACGACTCTCGAAGACTCGTCGAGACATCGGGATCTGCTTGACGATTTGCTGCACACTGATGCCATCGCAGGCCTTTGTTCGGATCAATCGCAGCGCCGCGACGATGTCCGGATCGTTGATGGCGAGAACATCTGTGGATTGTCGAGTTTGCACACCGAGCGGTGGAATCAGACGCGGATGATTGCCGACGTTCTCGCCAGACATCATGCGATCCAACAGGGAAGCGGCTTCGAAGCCAGTCTTCCAGGAATTCGGCACAACACTCGAAAGTGGTGGATCGCAAAGTTCACACAGGCGGCGATCATTGTCGACGCCGATGACAGCGACTTCATCCGGAACGGCTATGCCTTCATCGCGACAGATCGCAAGTAACTGCTGAGCTTTGATGTCATAACATGCCATGATACCAACTGGTCGCGGAAGTTTTCGCAGCCAGTTGAGTAAACTTCTGCGATCACGATTCCATGAATAACCTGGATCTGTTCGCGGAACGGACTCGTGCAGAAAATACTGAGCTCCCGCTTCTGCGACGGACCTCGCAAATTGCTGCTCGCGCAGGACGGACCACTTGAATCCCGGATCAGCGCAAAAAGCCAGATTCCGAAAGCCACGTTGCAGCAAATGATCAGCGGCCAACGAAGCAATTCTCTGGTCGTCAGTTTCGAGCCACGGGATTTCCTCAATGAAGCGACCCGCGCTGACATCAACCACAGGCAGGCGAGTGGCTCGAACGGCGCGAGCGATTTCATGGGTCTCAATACGAGCGATAATGCCATCGCCTTTCCAGCGTCGCAACCAGTCTGGCGGATCAGCGCCTCGTTCCTGTTCCGGCAAATAAACCGACCAGCTTCGATGTTGCTGGACGAAACCAATGATGCCATCCAACAGGCCACGGGAGTAGGCGTTGGAGGTTTCCAGCAGCAATGCAACGGAACGATTCTTCATGAGTTCGCCTCTGATCGGACTGAATGTTTTCCGCGTCACTATCTGGGTCTCGGTGAAAAAACTCAAGTCTTTTGCGCGATTTCTCATGGCGAGTCGATGTCCTGCAGGGCACTATCTGCGAAACTCAATGCGAACAGCAGCGAACCCGCATTCTTTACCAACCGACTTCTGGAGCAAACGATGGCGAAGCAGTTCAATGTGGCAATGGTCGGACTCGGCTTTGGTGCCGAGTTCATTTCGATTTACCAGGCTCATCCGAATGCCCACGTTGCAGCCATCTGCCGACGCGATCCGGCGGAATTGAAGAAGTGCGGCGACCAGTTTGGGATCGACAAGCGTTACAGCACCTATGACGAAGTGCTGGCTGACAAAGACATCGACTTCGTTCACATCAACAGCCCAATCAACGACCATGCGTGGATGTCACTGAAGGCTCTCGACGCCGGCAAACATGTCATGTGCACCGTGCCAATGGCAACGACGATTGACGAATGCCGACAGATTGTTGAGAAGGTCAAGAAGACCGGCCTGAAGTACATGATGGCCGAAACCGTCGTGTACAGCCGCGAATACCTGTTCATCAAAGAGATGTACAAGAAGGGCGAACTCGGTAAGATTCAGCATCTGGCCGCTTCACATCCTCAGGACATGGATGGCTGGCCGGCGTATTGGGAAAAAATGATCCCAATGCACTACGCAACTCACGTCGTCAGCCCGTGCCTTGGTCTGGTTGATGGTCTTGCCGAGTACGTGAGCTGCTTTGGAAGCGGTACCGTTCGCGACGACATCGCTCAGAAGTCCGGCAACAAGTTTGCTCTGGAAACCTGTCACATCAAGATCAAAGACACTGACCTGACGGCTCACATCTGGCGCTGCCTGTACGATGTGGCTCG
>CAIXQV010000074.1 GCA_903921605.1 uncultured Planctomycetaceae bacterium
TGTCTGTGCCGCCACCCGCTTCACCCTCTATGCTGCCCCCCGCTTCATCCAGCCTGAACAGCCCCAGAGGCGCATCGGCGTCGAACTGGTAGATGTCGCTTCCGGCCATACCGGCCAGAGTACGGTTTTCGATGCTGGTGAGAATCAAACTGGCCCCATTCACCGTCAGACCGGTACTGCTCACGGTAAGGGCGTCTGCACTGCTGGTTCCAACAACTCGCACCGAATCAGTTCCGCCGAGACCGGACAGCGTCAGTGGTGGGTCCAGCGGGAACGCACCCAGACTGGTTGCCGCAGCGCCATTGGTGGCCACGGTGATCGCCACGCTGGTGCTCGAATATGTCAAAACAAACGCATCATTCTCGACCGTCCCTTCGGGCTGATTGACGACGCTCACCGTTACGACCGTTTCAGCACTGAGAGCTGGCGAGCCACCATCCGTAGCCACCACGGTAAACAAGTAGCTGGACTTTGATTCAAAGTCTGCGGATGCGAGCAATGTCACGGAGCCGGTTGTTTCATTGATTGTCACGAAGGCCGCATCATCCACGCCGAGTTTAATACTATAGGTGATGTTGTTATTCGGCGCGGTTGTATCTGGATCGACGGCAACGGCTGTGTAGGTCACAGAGCTCACAGCCTCATTTTCGGCAATAGAGCCTGTGCTACCGCTGATCAACGTCAGAAGCTCGTTGACGTCACTGACCGTGACTGTGACGTTCTGGACCGTGGTCAACACCGGTGTACCACTGTCCGATGCTGTGACTTCGACTTCGTAGGTGTTGTTGGCGTCAGTATCGGTCGGCATTTCGAAGTTTGGTGCCGCAACGAATGTGAGCACGCCGCCGCTGGTGATGGAGAATTGGGCCGAGTCGGCTCCTCCAGTGATCGCGAACGACACCGTCTGGGATTGCAGGTCGGCATCAGTCGCTGTGACTGTAGCCACGGCCGTCGTGTTCTCTGCCACATTGTGGCTGGCGCTGGACGTGAACACCGGAGAGCCAAACGTCAGCAAGATTCTCGATTCCAAACACTCCAGTATCCGTTGCTCCAGAACCACCCCTCGTGCACGACGTCGAGTCACGTTGCGAGATTCACGGAGTCGCAACGATGCGCTCTGAGAGAAAATCTGGCTAAGCCATTTCGTGAGCTGCATGGTGAAATCTATCGGGAACGTTTGACGTAGGGGATTATGCGGACTCGTCAGTTTGATAGTTCCTGGAACGCACTTGAAGGTGGCAGCAGTGACAGATGCGGCAGATAAAGGCTACCGACCGCCATTTCATGCTCGTCCGGAGAGGCACGCATTCCCCGGCAGTGGTTGTCAGTCCGCTCAAAGATCGACAGCCTTTCGTCCGCTTCGCTGACGGGAGTCGACTCTTCGCTGGCGAACTTGCGGCCGACGAGAAACCGCTTACCGGTTTGATAGGTGGTGAACGCAGGACTGCAGTGCTGCTGCACCCAGTCCTGGAAACTACACGAGCCAATTGCATTGAGCCGTGGCTTTGATGCAGAGGGGTGCGTGGGAGACGAAATGAGCTGTGGTTCCACCAAAAACGTTTTCCGATGGAATGACGTCGTCAAACCGTTTAAGAGATCAGAAGAAACGAACGGTTGAATGCTCTCGCTTCAATGGCTTCAGGCTATCATGAAGCAGTTCATAAAACCCACCATCTGCAATCAACTCGCCGGGGTACGAAAATTCCAACCAGTAGGTGACAAATCCTATGTGCTGGCCCACGCGAATCCAAACCGAAAACTGGATTTTTGCATGAGTTCCAGTGGAAGTGATTCTTCTCTGACCATTTGAGTGTTCGGCCCAATTTGGGGGTTATGCTTTCGTTTACTCACTTTTAGTGAGTCGTGGTATCGCAGTAACTGTCCACAGACTGGTCTTCCCTGGGCATGACGAATTGATCAAGTTTCATAGATAAGCGACAGGGCGATCATCAAACCAGTGCACATCCCCTGGCAGGCGTCGGACCGGAGTGGGGTCCTGCGGCTCGAGCGTGTTTTGTGATGCTGGCCGAACGGCCGGAGAAGCTGGAGCGACTGCCGGGCATGAACTCCGGAGATTCCTCGCGGCCACCGTCGACAGAAGGCCCCGAAGAGACGCCTCAGAAACACAAGCCGAAGTCGTTACAGAAGCGCGGCGGTCTGGCTGGTCATATGAAACGCACTCGGCCGCTGATCCCGACGGATCAATACGATCTTGTTTTCAGCTGCCGCAGGACGACGCTTAAGCGAGTGACACTAAGAGCGTGGTGTAATCACCGAGCTAACGATGCGATCGGCTCACAACAAACTTTCACAGTGCCATGATGACGCCCGATTCCCTGATCAGGTCGGTCGCTCAAAGTCGATTCTGAGCATCACCGGCGACGCGCAGGACTTCAGCAAGACACGTTTTCCCTTCACTCACTCGTTCAAATCCTGACTCGATCAGGGTTCGCATGCCGGCTTTTGTGGCGGCTTCTGAAATCTCCTGAGAGGATGCGTGTTCGAGACAAAGTTTGCGAATGGCGGCATCTGTCTGCAGAAGTTCGAGCACCGGAAGTCGGCCCTTGAATCCTTTGCCCAGACATTCCCGGCATCCTCCCGGTTCATAGATGGTCGCACCTTGTGGCAAAATGACGTTCTCTTCGCCCGGCATCACCTGCGTACTTTTTCGGCACAGGGGACAGAGTCGACGGACCAGACGCTGAGCAGCCGCGGCCACTAAAGTACTGGCCACCAGATACGGTTCAATTTCCATTTCCATCAAACGAGTAAATGCACCGGCCGCATCATTGGTATGGAGTGACGCCAAAACCAGGTGTCCGGTCAACGCGGCTTCGATCGCATGTCGTGCGGTGGTCTGATCGCGAATTTCTCCCAGCAGAATCACGTCCGGATCGTGTCGCAGCACACTTCGCAATCCTCTGGCGAATGTCAGCCCGGTCGCCTCATTGATCTGAATCTGATGAACGCCCGGCAGTGAGTATTCCACCGGGTCTTCAATCGTGATGATTTTCGCATCAGGACGTGTGGCTCGAATTTCCGCCAGCAGATGATATAGCGTTGTCGTTTTTCCGCTGCCGGTCGGACCAGTGACCAGAATGATTCCATTGGTGCGGTTGATAATCTGCTGCCACTGCCTGGCCGTATGGGTTGGCAGCTCCAGTTGAGCCAGTCCCCATTGACTGCGTCCTTTGCGAAGCAGTCGCAGCACGACGCTTTCTCCATGGATCATCGGAATTGTGGAGACACGCACATCCACTTCTTCACGGGAAGCCTGAAAGCGAATTCGACCGTCCTGTGGCAGACGTTTTTCGGCAATGTTCAGCATCGCCATAATTTTGAGACGACTGACAATGGCGGCGTGAAAGCGATCCATCTCGCGGGAAACGATCTGATCCAGCATCAGTCCATCGACGCGATAACGCACGCCGAATCCATGCTGCGACGGTTCCAGATGAATATCACTTGCTCCTGAAGCAATCGCATCGCTCAGAAGTTCGTTCACCAGCCTGACAATCGAAGATTCGTTCGCGAGGCTGTTTTCGTCGTCGCCCTCAGTGACTGCATCGGCTGGTCGGCTGTCATCATCCAGCATGCCTTCCAGAGTTCCCCCGGCAATACCAAGTCGGTCTTTCAGAAGTGTGCGGATCTGGTTGGTTTCCGCCAGTGCCAGTTCAACATCCAGTCCGGTCGCTTGTTCAACTTCCTGGCCCAGAGATTCGACGCACGGATTGCTGACGGCAATTGTGACACAGTCTCCATTCAGTTCCACCGGGATCGCCTGATGACGAAACAGGATGGACGGAGAAATCATCCGCATCAGGGAATCAACGATCTCAATTGTCGACAGATCCACGAAGGGCAGTGCCAGGTGTTCGGCAATGGCCATCAGAAACTGTCGTTCCGACGTTGCCGGATTCCGCAGGATGGCTTCAATCACATTCTGGGAATCCAGCCCCTGAAAGGATTGCACTTCGCTCGCGGGGACGAATCCCCGATCGACCGCGATTCTGACCAGTGGAGACAACTGAAACATTGATCCGTTCTCAAGCACATCTGACACATGCGGAAACCATACCTAGAGGCACTAACAAAACCGGGACAGGCCCCCTCCCGATGCTGACTTGAAAGCGTCCTCTTGTTTGCTCAGAAGCCCGTCCCGGTTTTGTTAGGTGTTCCTTGAGAACTTAGGTCGACAATAAGAGGTGTCAATCAGTGTTTTGATGCATCAGGCCTCAATTTGCCCGCGAGTCGGAGTAAGGGTGTCCTGCTCGCGCTGAGGTGACACGTCAGGAAAACATCCGTCGACAACAGGCATCATTTGTTGTGGCTTTTGTTGCTCAGGAACCTCGTAAAAAACAGCTCACGATCACACAAACAGGCTGCGAGGGGAAGTCCTCGAACACTTCCCGTGTGAATTTAAGAGTTGCCGACGGAGATCCGTTTTTTCCCGAGCGTCGGGCTCCGGAATCGCAGGTGGGGATTCCCTGAGTCGGTCATTCGAAAGCCGCTATGGCACGGCGGATTACGCAACTCGCACCACGAATGGAATGTGCCTTGCCTCTGTTGGTCTGACAAGAAATCGAAACAGCAGACACGGAGACAGGGCACCATGACAACTTTCACCTACGAAGCAATTGATCTGACCGGCAATCGAGTTCAGGGAGCACTGGACGCTGTTTCTCGACGTGCAGTGACTCGTCAGTTATCGCAGAAATCTCTGACGCCTGTTTCAATTGCCGAGCAGGCTGCTGCCAGCGGAGTCTTTTCCGACCGCGTTCCTCGATCCGTGATTTGTGCCTTCTACGGCAAGCTGGCCACGCTGCTGAAGGCCGGTATGCCACTGGCACAGTCTCTGAAGCTGATCGGCGACGTGGCCTCGAATCCTCGTTTTGCTGAGATTCTGCGAGTTATTCACGCGGAAGTCATTGATGGTCGCAGCTTTGCAGAATGCATGGCCGACTATCCGGGCATGTTTGAGCAGGCTGAAATCGCCATCGTTCGTGCGAGCCTTGAAGGTGCTTTTCTGGCCGACGCTCTGAAGGAACTGGAAACACTGACTCAGCGACAGCTGCAACTACGATCCCGAGTACTGGGAGCATTGAGCTATCCTGGTTTCCTGATTGCCGTCAGCAGCCTGATGTTTCTGGTCCTGTCGACACTTTTCGTTCCGAAATTCGAACCGATGTTCTCCGGTCTGCGTGAACGTGGTCAGTTGCCGGTGTTGACTGAAGTGATGCTGACCGGAAGCTTGTGGTTGAGGGATAACCTCCTGCTCTTCGCGGGAATGTCCTTTGCCGCTGTCTGCGGACTGGTCGTCGGTCTGCGAAAACCCGGTTTTCGCCGCAGTTTTCTAACATTTTGCCTCTCGCTTCCAGTCCTGAAAGGCCTGGGACTGTTGATCTCAATGGGAAGATTTTCGCGGTTGCTCAGCACGCTGCTGAAAAACGGAATTACGTTAGACAAGGGACTGGCTCTGTGTGCCGGTGCGAGTGGAAGTCCGGCATTAGACGATGTGGTGCTGGACTGTGCTCTGCAGGTTCGCAAGGGCACCAGCTTTGCTCAGGTACTGCGATCTGTGAAATGGATTCCCAGAGAGTACCGCGAGCTGGTGTACATCGGAGAACGCACGAATCGCCTCGACGAAATTCTGGCGGGTGCGGCTGACTCACTGGAGTCTCAGATTCAAAACCGGCTGGATGCCATGCTGAAGCTGCTTGAACCCGCACTGCTCGTCGTCATGGGAAGTATCGTCGCATTGTTTGTGTTTGCTTTGATCATGCCGATCCTGCGATCTTCAAGCCTTGTTGGCTAGTGATCATCGGATCTTTGAATCAAAGAGTTTTTGCAGTGTACTCAGTGGAGTAGAAATTTATGGTGAACTTTCAATCAGCACGATGCCGTCAACAAAGCCGAGCCACGAAAGCATCGCGACGATCTGGTTTTACACTGGTCGAAGTTCTGTTGGTGCTGGCCATTCTCGGGGCGATCGCAGCGATGGTCGTTCCCGACCTCCTGAGCCGTCAGAACAAAGCTCAGTCTGATTCCGTCCTGATTTCAATCAAGGCCACGGAACAGGCTCTGAAAATGTATGCCATTGATCATGGCGGTAAGTGGCCCAAATCCGATATGGCCATCAAAACACTGCTCGAAGCGCAGGACTCTGATCCGCAATGGAGCGGACCTTATCTGGAGTCATCGCCGATCGACCCGTGGGGCTATGAGTTGCGATGTCGTCAGTCCAAAGATTCCGGACCTCGACTCAAGGTCTATTCCGTGGGTCCTGACGGAAAAGAAAGCACTGATGACGACGTGTTTGAGAAAGCCGTGGCGCGGAGATCCGGGGCTGGAAAATGAAACGATTAGCAAAGACTGCTGATAAAGATGCGATCGCATCCGGCTCAGGATTTACGCTCATGGAAATGCTGCTGGTCCTTGGAATCCTGAGTCTGATTTCCGCGGTAACATTCCCAGCGCTGTGGAGCTGGTTGGAACAAAATCAATTAAGCCAGTCAGTGGAATCATTTGTGCTGACTCTCAGCCGTGCGTCAGCGCAGGCTGCTAATGAAGGGGTTCCTCACGCCATTGAATTCATGCCCAACGGACAAAAATACAGAACGGTTCGTCTCGACTCACAATTCGATCACGATGCCGAGATCTGGGAGACGCTTCTGGGCGAATGCGTGTTTGAAGTGGCTGAACAGAAGCATCGGCCACTGCCCCGCGGTGAAACGAACAACAGTTGCCGTCTGTGGTTCCATGCGGACGGCCGCTGTACGTCAAACTCTCTGGAAATTCGCAGCGGCAAGCGTCGACGAATTGTTGATCTGGAGGGAACTACCGGGCAGGCGAGGATCCGACAGGAATCATGATGAAACGGTCTTCGACAATACGTTTCCGCAGTAAGCCGTGCCGGCGTGCTGGTTCAATTCTGCTGGAGGTTTCGGTCTCGGCATTCGTGCTGGCCATCGCTGTCGCAGGATCATCTCAGTACCTGACCAACGCTCTGAATTCTTCAGAAAAAACGCAGCGTATCACTCGCGCGGCTTTAATGTGCGAGTCAAGGATTGCGGAAGCTCTCGCAGAAAAAACCTCTGCTGTCACGTCGGAAGAAGGAGTCTTTGAAACTGCTCGTGACTGGCGATGGAAGCAAGTGGTTGAGAGTGGTCCTTTTTCTTCCGTCGGCAGAGTTACGGTCCTGGTGTTCTTTGAAACTGACAAAAAACCGGTCTGCTCGCTCACTCGACTCTTTCCGATCGCAAGGGAAAAGTCTGATTCACAGGCTGGTAACCCACGATGAAACAAAGAAGCCTTCGCCGAGCAAAACGTCCTGAATTTCCGTACCGTTCTCCCTCAGCAAAAGGGATGACTCTTCTGGAAGTTCTGCTGGCCATTGCCATCATCGGCGTCATTGTCTCGCTGTTCTCGGAAACCTTGTTTCAGTTTGCAAAGCTCAAGGAGCAAGGGCAATCGGAAGCGATGGATTGTCTGTCCGGACCGCAGATCATCGCCGAAATTCAGGATGTGTTGTTGCGAATCCGAAAGTGTCCGGATCCTGCCAGGTCCGTCGTTCGCAAGGAGTCCGTTGCTCAAAGTTCGGAAGTCGTCGTCAAGGATGAAAAGCAGACGGAACTGCTGCCCGGCCTGCTCTACGGGAATTCAGAGGAACTGTGCGTCGTTGCTGCGGATACAGCCGGAATCATGCCCCAATGGACCGAATTCTGCGACGGCAACGTTGCCAAATCAGGAACGAGCCTGTTGAGCAAACTCAGTGGACTTCGAGCTTCTGTGAGCCGACCCCTGTTGCAGGAGCCCGTTCTGATGGAGGCCCCGCGAATACAGGCCTCATCAAGTTTCTCCGGATCATCCGCAGAGGTCAAAGTTCGTAAGCTGTCTCAGTCTCCACTGCAACTCCGTTTTGAATTCTATGACGGCATTAACTGGAAGCCGGAGTGGGATTCTGTGTTGACGCAGTCGCTGCCGAGAGCAATCCGTGTCACGATTCTGTCACGATCCAAAAAGCAAACAAACGCTGCCTCAAAACAACATGTCAGCACACTCCTGCTGGATAACCCGAGTGAAGAGTAGCGGGAATGTCCCATCGACTTTGGAGAACATCGTGAAGGGAGTCATCTTTTTTCGGATCGTGTGACATTGCTGTCACACAATTCGCGGTCGCATTCATTCATGCGATGACCAGACTGTTCCTGGAACGTCTAAGGTCTCTGAATCATTCCGGAATGTATGTGGGGCTTTCTCCGCGGCTTTAAACTCTGACTTATGCTCCCACCGGAGCATTTCCCATGAAACGACGAACTGACAAACAAGGGTCCGCCAGACTTCGGAAGGGCATTTTGCTCCCGATTGCAGCGGTCATTGCAGTGCTCTGGACCCTGTCGGCCTATCAGTTCTCCGAGCAATTGCTGTGTCACCTTTCTCTGGCCGTGCGAACTCGTAATGAAATCGCGGCACGGGCCTGCATGGCTTCTGCCACCACGTGGCTGTCCGCTTTTCCAGAGTCCACCGAGTGGTCCTCCAGCAACACTGTGAACAATCCAAAATTGTTCAGCAATATCAGCGAGGGTACAGAGCTGGCTCCGATGACGTACTCAGTCGTATCGCCAGTGTTCGTACAGGGACCCGGGGCAGGGGAGTCCTTTCGTTTCGGCCTTGAAGATGAGTCTTCAAAACTTGATATCAACTGGCTGGCTCGCGAGTCCAAAGATGGTCGAGCACAGCTGATGCATTTGCCCGATATGACTGTTGCTCTGGCGGACAGTCTCCTTGACTGGATTGATGCCGATGACACCCCCCGGGAATTCGGTGCAGAACGAAATTATTACTTTTCACGAGGTGACGCAGCCCTGCCACCCAACGATGAGGTTCAGGACCTCTCCGAGCTTCTGAATGTTCGTGGTGTCACGCGGGAGATGCTCTTTGGGGTCCAGACCGCATTCGATCTTGCGGAACCCACGTATGATCCGAAGCAGAAATCCCGCGTTGACGTCCCAACGTCTTACGAAGCCATGGGATGGGCTCGATTTCTGACCACCTATGCCGGTGAAGCCGCAGCGCAGGAATCGGACCGCGTGATCGTCAACTCTCCAAAGCTTCCTGAACTCTACGAGGAACTCAAGAAGCAACTGGGGGAAGACGGCGCGAAGTTTATTGTGGCGGTCAGGCTGTCAGGAATTCTTGAGCGTCCGGCTGGTGCTCAAAAGAAGCGTCCCGAAAAGTCGGTGAAAAGTCGACTTGATGACCAGCTTCGCGGAAAGGCTGCGTTACCCGAGCCGTCAGAGGGAGACTCGACGGTGGCCGGAATGGATTTGACTCGAGCTCCGCAATTTGAAATTCATAGTCTCTTTGATCTCATTGGGACCAATGTTCGCATCGTGATTGGCGGGAAAGATGAAGTCCTGACAAGTCCCTGGAAGGCAACTGGGAACGGAGCCGAAGCAGCCCTGACGCTGCTGGATAAAGCACTCGACACGCGTCCCACGAAAGTGTTGCGAGGACGGCTGAACGTCAACACGGCACCGCGAGAACTTCTCAAAGGGCTGCCGGAGCTTTCCGAAGCCAAGCTGAATAAAATACTGGAAACTCGTGACCGTCAACTCGGTAAACAATCCGGCAATGGCCCGGCCAGTCTGTGGCTGATCTCCGAAGGTGTTCTCACCATCGAAGAGATTCGCCGGCTGGCCCCGTTTTTGACAGACCGAGGAAGCGTTTTCACCGGGACCATTTGCGCGTATTCACCTCAACAGGGTGCCGTTTATCGCAGGAAGGTCACAATCGACGGGACCGCTTCGCCCCCCGTGGTGAGCAGGCGACTGAATCTTCCGCCCGGTGACGCGTCATTCCGTGCAGCATTGCAGAAGTCCGTTGGTGGAGGATGAAATCACGCTGCAAATTCTCCGTGCCGTTTGAAGCTCTCAGCGAGCAACTCTGTGCGTCATCCATCACACCGGAATCATTTTCATCTCAACGACCATTGCAACTTGCCGTCGCGTTCCTGTTACCTGAGCAGCAGTTATGAATAAGTCTTTAAATCCTCTTCGACGGCTCTGGTCCAGACTGCGCAAGTCTGGTTCGTCGAGAACGTGGTTGCTGTTTCTGCCGGGTCGAGCAGATTGCCATCTGGTTCATGCAGAGCAACGTGGCGGCCAACTCTTCATCCGGCAATTTGTAACCGTTCCTGCAGAGGAACTGGACGAAGCCACGCGTTTGCCAGCAGCCGCCATCCTTGAAACTCACTTGCAGCGATTTCAGATATCAAATCCCAAAGTAGCCGTTCTGCTTCCGCGAAATTGTCTGTCGTTTGCTCGCGTCCCACTGCCACGAATGGCAGCCAGCGAGGTCCACGAAACGGCCATGATTCAATCCGAAGCCTTGTTTGCAGAATCTACCGGTGAGCAGAGTATTGATTACGTGCTGCTGCCGCAGGAAGATCGGGAACAGTCACTGTTGCTGATTCATGGTGTTGACCGCAATTACCTGGAGCGGATCAAAACACACCTCCAGGCTTCCCAATTGCAGTGCAGTCTGGTGGCCCCGGCTGCTGCGATAGGATGCTGCACAGGAATCCATGGAGACGATCGGCTCTCCATCCTTGTCGTGATGCCTGACAAAGAGAAAATCGACATCTTTGCTCAGAGCCACGGTTGCCTCCTGTCGCACCAGCGTCGTCGTGTCCCCGTTGAATCGACAGAGGACGTCCGGAATTCAGTGATTTCCGGAGAAGTGATGCGAACCATTTCCTGCCTCAGCGTTCCGGGAGTACCTCTGACTGGTCCTGTGATCCGATTTGCGGCCAATGGTCGAGACTGGACGGCCGTCGCGAAGTCTCTGCAGTTTGAACTGGGCTTGCCGGCTGAAGATACCTCTGTTCTGCCGTCTCAGTGTTCCGGAACCGAACATCCAGAA
>CAIXQV010000075.1 GCA_903921605.1 uncultured Planctomycetaceae bacterium
ATGCTCAGCGGGATCCCGTGAAAAGCGATGATTCACCAGAAGTACGATCTAAGAAACCTGGCGAAGAAAATTCTCCTGGTCCCGAGGAACCAGCGACTGGCGAGTCTGCGCCAAGCGACTCTGAAACTACTGATTCCGCTAACGACGCTCCACCAGGATCTCTGCGTTCTCTTCGAAGCTTCCTGAAGAAGTTGGCGGAGGATACAGGAATGAAGTCACCGGATGCTTCTCAGGACACGCAGACTCAAGGCGAATCGGATTCCCGAGCTGCGGCAGATGAGCAAGTGATGCCGCCCGAGCCGAAGAACTCGGCCAACAATAACACTTCTTCGAGCAATAGCAGCGCCGCTTCACCACGCAGGCCGCTTCGCAAACGAGAGACTTCGAAGGCCAAAAAATCACCGTCGGCTGATTCCTCAAACAGTCCCGCACCAAACGCGAATCGCAATGAGCCTGGTCAGCTGCCAGGCACTTCTCCAAATCCTGTGACCCCGCCAAATACATCACCGGGAGCAGATGATCGGGAGAATTCCCCAGACGCGAATTCTTCAGACAGCAGCCCTGCGTTTCCGAATCCGTCATTTTCAAATCCACCACAAGGGATGAAAATTGATCCCGAAACCGCGCGGAAGCAACTTGAGGATCTTCAGAAAACGCTCGAACGCATGAAGCAGCTTGATAAAGAATCGAACTCGGGGCGGTTGCCAACAGAGGAATTGCCGTCCTCGAATCGTCAGCCTGCTCGACCCAACTCAAACGACGATGCCCGCTCCGCCGATTCAAACAGCGTTGATCCATCGCCAAACCGGAATAATCGAATGGCGAAGAAGCCTGATTCTGACAACAGCAACGGTGATCAGTTGCCGGAATCTCTGCCGGATGTTGATGAGTTTCTGCGGGAGCAGTTAAAGAACTTCAAGCTGTCTCCAGACCCAATCCCCGGCAGCAACATGGGGAACAATTCGGGAAACAAAGTATCGACGCCCGGAACGAATTGGCTAGAAGAGCGACAGTCCAATCCGAACCGAACGCCGCTAAACCTCGGAGATTCACGCCATTCAGTGCCGCAGGATCTCTACATGGAACGCCCAGTAAAGCCAGAAGATATCCAACGCTTGAAGAACACACTGCGTCGCGAGAATACTGAGCGGCTCGGCAACGATTCATCGCCACAGAGGAACGAAAAATCTGACAAGCCTCCGATTGATATCGCAAAAGAACTGGAGCAACGCGGATTCGGCGACACGCTGAAAAAGCTTGTCGAGCGTGCTAAAGAAGAAGCCAGGAAGCCTCGCACTCCATCACAGAATCCTGCCGACACTCAGGAAATCGCAGGCAACCCAGCGGGAAGTAAGTCCGCAATTGAAAACGCCATGAATGGAGCAACGGAAGCAGCGAAGAAGGCGGATCCTGAACTCAGTAAATCGATGGCGAAAATGCTGGATGGTCTGAAAGATGATCTGGTGAAGATCGCCAAAGATGCCAAGTTCAATGATCCCCCCGAAAGATCTCGCGGTGACCGTACTGCGACTCCCCCTTCGCCGTCCGAATCGAACTCGATGATCGACACACTTCGTAAGTCGGCCTCTGGGATCCTCGCCGGACCGCCGCGAACTTCCAACTCCGGCAACACGTCCGCATCAAGTCCATCCTCCGCATCGAGTGCATTCAGCGGCGAATTTGATTTCACTCCAGTGCTGGTACTTGCCGGCGTTCTGGCCGCATTGGCCATTGCGTTCTTCGGGCTTCGTCACGTCAAGTTGCGCTCCGCCAACGCAGCGGAATTGCAGTTTGCAGGTTCGCCGCTCAAGCCTGCTGATATCAATAGTCGAGCCGACGTGGTCCGCGCGTTTCATGAATTCGCCCTGCGGTCTGCTCAGTCTGTCCAATCGTGGTGGACGCATCGAACTGTGCAGCAAGCGATTCTGGAGAAAACTCCGGAATATCGAGCGGCCGTTGAAACGCTGGCCAACACTTATGAGCAGGCTCGATACCTTCCAGTCGAACAGGAACTGTCCCCGGAACAACTGGAATCCGCTCGCTCAGCATTGCAGCAATGCAGCCGAAAAAACAGCAACGGCTAGTGCTTTTTCAACGCTTAGATTTGGGGTTTCCAGAATCTGCCGGAACACGCTAGCGTCCGGTTTTGAACCGTGGGCTAGCGCACAGCGCCTGATGTGCAGAACCCGAAGTTCAAGCGTTGAAGACGCACTAGCTGCCACTCAAGCTGGTCTCAATAGGATCCTCAGCGATTCACAAGAGAATGAAGGCAGAAGAATGAACGCTGATTCGGCTTCGCGCTGTGTTTCATTCTCTTGCCTTCATTCACCTGTCTGCTGATTCTTCTACTGGACCATCATGTCAATCTCTCCCTGGTGCTTTTTCAACGCTTAGATTTGGGGTTTCCAGAATCTGCCGGAACACGCTAGCGTCCGGTTTTGAACCGTGGGCTAGCGCACAGCGCCTGATGTGCAGAACCCGAAGTTCAAGCGTTGAAGACGCACTAGCGGTCCGGTTGATTTATTCGTTTAACGACTCAAGAAACAAAGCTCATGGATATCCCGAAAATCATTCGTGCGCTGCAGATTGCGCTTCCCCCCGTTGTTCGCTGGAGCGGTGCTGTTGCGGCGCGGTTACGTCAGTTCAATATAGCCGTCGATGGCAAGTCGTCTGGAAACGCAAACACAGATGCACTGACTCTTGCAGATTTGTCAGTTCAGGAGCTTCTTGTCGCGGCGTTACGGGACGCGGATCCGATTCTGCGAACCTGCCGCATCGAAGGTGAAGAGACGACTGGCGACATGGCTCTGTTTTCAAAAGACAGCCCGCTCGCGATCTCTATCGATCCCATCGACGGAACAAAACAGTATCGGGACAAGACTGGTAATGGCTATTCGATCATTGTGCATCTTCATGACGAATCGACTCCGCATTATTCATTGGTCTTCGCGCCGGAAATGGGCCCCACAGGAACATGGGTTGAGGTCACTCCGGAGCGAATTGTCTGCGGAGCGGATGATGTCACGAAGACAGCTCGCGAAGTTCTCGATCAATTGCCAAATCTGATCGCTCGACGCGAATCGCTTGGAGCGGGAATCTATCTGATCGGCTTCCAGAAGCGGGATGCTCAGCGTGCCAGAGAAGTGGACCAACTGCAGGTCAACGGACGATCATTACAGGGCCGGACGTCCGACGAAATGCAGGGCAGTATCTATCCGCTGATGGCCACTGGCGAATATGCCGGATCGCTGATCCATTCACCCAATATCTATGACTTCCCTGTGTCCATGCATATCGCTCGAGTGCGTGGCGGTGATGCGGTCTGGGTCCACAATCGCCAGCCGGTCCACTATCGAGAACTCTGGATGGATACTCGTGCGGGAATGCTGCGGTATCCGGGAATCGTGGCGTGCAGTGAAGATGCTGCGGTCATCGACGAGCTCTGCAAACTCTCACACGCCTGGAGCACTGTTCGGTACGAGGATTGAGGCGGCTTTCAGCGTATTGCCAAGCAGCATTGCGATTGTCATCGGCCCAACTCCACCGGGAACCGGTGTAATCGCCGAAGCCACTGAGCTGGCTTCTTCGTAATGCACGTCACCGACCAGTCGTTCACCGACGCGATTGATCCCGACATCAATAACAACGGCCCCCGGTTTAATCATCGAGCCGCGCAGAAACTCGGGAATGCCAAGCGCGGCGACGATGATGTCGGCTGAGCGACAGACTTCGGCGATGTCCTTTGTTCGGCTGTGACACACAGTGACAGTGGCATCAGCACCTTTCTGAAGCAGCAGAGCGGCCATCGGTTTGCCGACGATGTCACTGCGACCAATCACGACGGCGTGTTGCCCGGAAGTCGGGATCGCCGACACTTCCAGCAAACGCATAACACCGGCGGGAGTACACGGCAGAAATCGAGGTCGCCCCTGAAGCATCAGGCCGACGTTCTCCGGATGGAAAGCGTCAACGTCTTTCGTCGGATGAATCGCGTCAAGAATCAAAGTGGCATCGATATGTTTTGGCAGAGGCAACTGGACGAGAATTCCGTGCACGGTTGGATCGGAGTTAAGCCGCAGTACGAGATCCTGTAGTTCGTTCTGCGTTGTTGTTCCGGACAGGCGATGCAAAGTGCTGGCCAGTCCGGCCTTCTGACACGCGCGTTCTTTATTGCGAACATAGACTTCACTCGCCGGATCATTGCCAACAAGCACTGCGGCCAGATGCGGCGTCACGCCCGTGCGTTCACGAAAAGCCTGCGCGGCCTGAGCGACTTCGTTGCGGGTTTGTTCGGCAATCAGTTTGCCATCAATAATCCGAGCACTCATGAGAACATCAACCCTTGCATCAAACAACAAACATCACAGACCGCGGAACAATCATTTCCGCCACCGGGCCTGCCCCGGTGGTTCATCGGCCTGTGCACCAGTCCGACATGTACTTGCGCAACACGCGCGTCATGTGAAACCTCCGGAACGTCCTCTTACATCGTGTCCACATTGTGGCCAGACGGCAAGTAGCAGTGGTTGGTTTCTTATTAATCCTGAGGGTTTACGACAGCGAGGTCAAACTCAATCGTTCCTCCGCCGGGTTCATCCCTTGAAGTTAC
>CAIXQV010000076.1 GCA_903921605.1 uncultured Planctomycetaceae bacterium
TATCCTTGTCCGCCTGCTTCCGCCAGAACTGGCGCGAACATCCGGACAGCCCGGGTATGCTCATGGATCCCAGCACCAGCCAGGTAATAAACCGGCGAGTTCTTCGGCGCGAAATTCGGGTCAGCATCCTGCTGCTCTCCAATGGAGAACGCTCGTCCCTGAGCATTCTTCCGGAAAATGAGTCGTCGTGAGACCCAGCCCTGACGGTCCGTCTGGTCCTGAGTTTCCCGTTCGTTCCAGGATTCCACCTGGCACGGTCTTATCGATTTCGACTCACGCAGCGGCTGTGCTTCATTTGATTCGCCTACAGTCGACACAGCCGGAAGAATCGTTCTCCGACGCGCGACGAGACCGCTACCACTGGTCCAGCCCGAGCAACAGACAGGACTGGCATAATCCATCCTGCCGGTACAATCGCACAGGTATTGCTACAACAGGCAGAATCGATATGACCGTTACAACTTAACAGCCATCGTTATTTTGCGGGGTTTTTGAGTCGGAGATATTGCAGTCTCCCCACATGCCACATGTAGTCAGGACCAAACCCCGCTTCGCGCGGCCATTCGTTCTTTACGGCTTCGCGCAGAGCCTTAATGGCGGACTCCGGCTTGTCTTCCACAGCATCGTTCAGTCCCACATACAACTGCGCATAGAACAGCCGAGATTGTCGCGACGATTCAGGCAAGTCCGGCGAAATTGACTGCAGCACCTGATCGGCCGTCATCGTGCCTTCGAATAACTGGTACACCTCACGAAACGGAGGCCGGTCGTCTTTCTCGTACTTCAGCAGTTGCTCGCGCGCTTTCTCTTTGCCAAACGCAGCTCGATGGGACAGATAGCGCCAGATTCCATTTTCCCTGTCGACATTGTCGAACGAATGGTACTTGTCAAACTGAGCTGCCGCATCTTCCGGGTGTCCGGCCAGATACATTGCGATGCCCAGTCGCCAGTGGGATGCATCAAGGTCCGGTTTGAGTTCTGACATTTTCTTGTAGTCTGTCTCGGCTTCCGCAAACTTACCGAGAAAAATATGCAGATCACCTCGACGCGAATACTTCCCGACGGCATCAGCATCCGTGTCTACAATCGCCGGCAATGCTTTCAACTGGCCGTCCAGTTCTGAGGTCAGCTCTTTATTCATCGCCATGATCTCTGCATCAACAGCATCGGCGGCTTGTGCATCCTTCGCATCGACAGCTGCCTTTTTAGTGTCGTTGACCGCATCATCAGCCGCGGCCGCAGTGGTCATCAGAAACGGCAGAATGAGCAGATTAAGAGCACAACCCGTGTTGATTCGCATGGGGAAACACTTTCACTAAGTCTTACCTACAATGCAGTACCGACCTCATGGTAGCGAACGCCCGGCGTCGCCAACACTCTGCGAGCATCATCGTTTAACGGCAAGCCGCAGGCGACTGCGTTTCTTCTCGACCATACGGCCATTCGAATCGCGTGTTCACCGTCGTTGCAGTCTTGCCAATCTGTGAACAAACTTCCCTGGTTAGAATCGCACTAACGCCTGCGGCTAGCCGTTAAAAAAATTATGCCGGAACTCAAACTCGCGTCGCTCGACAACTCGGAAACAATTGCAGCAACAAAGCCGCATCAGGTCTGAGTGCATATTCACTGATCTCAAAAGCTTCGACAAACTCCAGCGACGAACCAGCGTCGCCAAAGGCACGAGAAATCTCATCGCGGAAATGAGCGACACGCGGCCGGATATAATTTGTGTACCACGCTTTCAACCATGCCATCCGCCCTGCTTCATCGGCTGGCAGCGACTCCAAAATGCCCTGCTCGTAGGCGAGCCACTCAAACACCTGTGAAGCGTGACAGGCCAGCATCGAGACGATTGTGTCGATCTGTTCTGCAATGTTCAAAATCATCTCCGGCTGCATGCGCTGGGGTTTCGTAAACAGGTCCGGCATGTACGCCACCACCGGATCTTTCTTCAGCGCGGGTACATCGGGGACGATGAGAGGAACTTTGACAAGATAAGAGGCATCCTGCACACACTGACCAACCGCCCGATGGTCGGGATGGTAGTCATTCGGTCGATGAGTCAGCACGAGGTCGGGCTTGAACTGACGGATCTCACGAATGATACGGTGCCGAACTTCCAAAGACGCCAGCAAAGCTCCATCCGGAAAATCCCAGGTTTCATACACA
>CAIXQV010000077.1 GCA_903921605.1 uncultured Planctomycetaceae bacterium
CATGTCATTTGTGATTATCTGCGTTCATCTGTGGACAAACCAAGAGGAACAGAAGGTGCAACAAGAGGACTGTTAGCAGCCCGCATCCTTGCGACGCACCGGTTCGACAACATAGACGAATCATAGTACCGCACTAAAAGTGGAGACACCGCACAAGAATCGACATTAGGCAGTCGGCTTCCACCTCTGCACGTGACTCCTGTCCTGAGCCATTGCGGAGTTCTCTTGTTGGCGGTGAATCAATATGCTTAGCGCTTCCTGATTATTCCCCCTGGTTTTGCCACAATCCACTTCCCCAATGTCCAACGCCTCTTTGTCCTTTAAACGGCCCGAAGCCGATCTCGCCATGCTGGAACTGCTGGCGATGGAGTACCCGAATGTTGACGCGGCGATTGCCGAGGTCGCTCGGTTGGCCGCTGTGCAGACGCTGCCCAAAGGCGCGGTGCATGTGATAAGCGACATTCATGGCGAAGACAAGAAGCTGCAGCATGTGATCAACAACGCCTCGGGAACTCTGCGACCTCTGGTGGAAGAGATGTTTGCCGGCCGCATGAATGCCCTGGAAATGGCGGAGTTCCTGAAACTCACGTTCTATCCTGCGGAAGTCACCGAACGCCTTCGCCAGACACTGACTCAGCCTCAGGAAGTTCTGGCTTACGCGACGCGAACCTTGCAGCCTCAGTTAGAACTCCTGCGATATCTCGTGTCGAACTACAGTCTGCGATTGGCGACTCGGCTTTTTCCGGCGGAGTACAGCGAACTTTTGCTGGAGCTGCTGCATTCTCCATCCACCGAACGCGGGCCGGAATTTATCGGAGCGATGCTGGATGAACTCGTCAAACGCGGACGAGCATTGCATCTGATTCATCTGGTCGGGCGACTCATTCGCAATCTGGCCGTTGATGAATTGATCATCGGCGGTGACTGCTGGGACCGTGGGCCGCGAGGCGACAAAGTTGTCGAATATCTTCGTCTGCAGCCGAACGTGGAGTTCATCTGGGGCAACCACGACGCACTGTGGATGGGGGCCGCTCTGGGTAACGAAGCGTTGATCTGCACGGTGCTCCGCGTGTCGTTGCGATATCGCCGTATTGGGCAACTGGACGAAGGCTATAGCATTCCGCTGACACCTCTGGAACATCTGGCTCGCACGGTTTACGCTGACGATCCGGCGCAGTTCTTTATGCCGAAAAGCGGCGGCATGCGGCCAAACGACGTGGTAGCGCGCATGCAGAAAGCCGCGGCCATTATGCAGTTCAAGCTGGAAGGCCAGTTGCTTGAACGGAATCCTCAGTGGCAACTGGATCATCGACGCCTGCTGCACCGCATCGACCATGTTCGCGGCACTGTCGAGATTGATGGGACTGTCTACGATCTTCGCGATAAGCTCTTTCCGACGATTGATCCGACCGACCCATACAAGCTGACCAATGAAGAGCTCTCGTGCCTGGCAGTCCTGAAGCATTCGTTCCTGAACAGCCAGAAACTGCAGGAGCAGATCCGGTTTATGGTCGGCCACGGTTCGATGTACCTGCGCCGCGACGAGTGCCTGATTTTTCATGGCTGCGTGCCGGTTGATGCCGCGGGGAACTTTTTGCCGCTCAGCGTCGACGGGCAATTGCTGGCGGGCCGTAAGCTTTTCGAAAGCATCGAGACGGTTGTTCGCCGAGCGGTCGTGAACGTGGCCGAGCCGGATCTGGATTTTCTCTGGTATCTTTGGAGTGGTCCTCGTTCCCCGTTGTTCGGTAAGGATCGTATTACGACGTTTGAACGCGACTTTATTCAGGACAAGAAATCTCATCATGAGACTAAAGATCCCTATTTCGCACTGATTCACGAAGTCGAATTCTGTGACAAAGTGCTGGCCGAATTTGGCATGGCTGCAGAAGGTGGATTGATCGTTAATGGACACGTGCCCGTGAAGGTTGAGAAGGGCGAGTCACCTCTGAAACGCAGCGGGAAAGCCATCACGATCGACGGAGCTTTCTCCGAAGCCTACGGTGACTACGGTTATACGCTGGTGCTGGAACCCAACCGCATCGTGCTGGCGGAACATCACCATTTCGAATCTGTCGACGCAGCCGTTCGCGATGGCATCGACATCGTCCCGAACGTCCAGGAAATCCGCGTCTTCAATCATCCTCGCTGCCTGCGAGACACCGAGCGAGGCCAAAGAATTCGCTACCGTCTCGAAATGCTCGAACGCCTCATCGAAGCGTACCAGACTAATCGTCTGCACGAACACACGAAGCGGGCGAGCTCGGATATGCTACCCTACCGCCGTGATAAGCGTTCGGGTTAACACCGGAGACTAGCGTGGCCAGCTGATGACAGGAACAGGCACACGGGAAATTCGATTCTACAAAGGTATCTGTCGCGTTCTGAAACCACATCCAGCCTGCTCGAGATCTCAATGAAACGATATCTGTTGCTCGTTGTCTGCTTGCTAACTCTGCTTTCGGATATTGCTGTCGCTGAAAAAGCGCCAAAGGCGGTTCAGGCCGGAATTGACGACATCGTAAGGCGTTATGCCATGCCCGGCGGTGCTGCAGCGATCGTTGAAAACGGAAAAGTGTCGCTCAAGGTCGCTTCTGGTGTTCGAAAACAAGGAGACGAGGAACCTTTCACTATCGACGATAAGGTTCATATCGGCTCCTGCACGAAAGCGATGACTGCAACTCTTGTAGGGATGCTGATTGATGAAGGAAAGCTGACATGGGACACAAAGATCGCGGATGTGTTTCCAGAGTTCTCTGATCAGATCCATGAGGAATATCGCCCTGTCACAATTTCGCACCTCGTGTCGCATTATGCGGGTGTTCCGGCGAACGTTGCCTGGCGTGAACTCGGGGCGGACGATTCATTGTCCGAGCAACGACTGGCGATGATGCGTCAGGTGTTCTTCCAGAAGCCAGATCATCCGCCCGGCAAGACCTATTTGTATTCCAACGTGGGATTTGTTGCCGCCGGCGCGATGCTGGAAAAGATCACGGGCGAAACATGGGAGAATCTGATTACCTCACGCCTGTTCGAACCACTGGGAATCAAGTCCGCTGGTTTCGGTCCCCCCAGCATTGATTGCGCGATCGATCAGCCGTGGGGACATATCGAGAAATTGAACCAGCAAGTACCAGTGCAAGTCGACAATGCTGCTGTTCTTGGTCCTGCGGGAACCGTCCACTTGACGCTTGATGACTGGGGACGCTTCGCGTCACTGCATCTGGGGACTTTCAAGCAAAAGAATTCGTTGCTAAAGCCCGACACCCTCGAACGTCTTCACACCCCGTTGCAGCAGTTTGATCCTCAACTCGTCACGCTGGCGGACCCTTACGGTTACGGGTGGATTAGCACAGACCGGCCTTGGGGAGCCGGCAAAGTGTTGATGCATAACGGCAGCAACAAGACGTGGTATGCCACAATCTGGATGGCTCCGAATAAAAAGACGGCCTTTCTGGCCGTCGTCAATTCCGGTGCTCCTGATGCCGGAAAAGCGTGCGATGAA
>CAIXQV010000078.1 GCA_903921605.1 uncultured Planctomycetaceae bacterium
ACATCACCATTGATGACAGCATCTTCCGCGATTCGGATACCCCCGCAGAAGTGGGTGACGGAGACATGATTGCAATCAGCACTCTCGCGACTGCCAACAACTCGAAGCTCAATCTGATTGTCCAGAACAATGGGCGGACATTTGCGGGAGGATTTGTGGGATTCGCTTCCAACCGAACTGCGGGTAACGCTGCGATCAGCACCCGCTGGAACGGCATCGTCAACGCCACAATCGCGAACAACCATATCCGGATGTCTGCTCTCAGCGGCCAGCTCGGCGTGCGATTGGTGTCGAACAACGTGGGGGGCGTGAGCAACGCCGCGGTTGTGAACAACGACGGGATTGTGAACAAGGTGGTTTATTCCGGGAATGTCCTGAATGACGGAGGCGGCCTGGATGACACAGGAATTCTGTTCGACTTCTACGGTAGCACGAGACTCTCGATCATCGACAACTTCGGATTAGATGCCAATAACCAACCGAATGTCAGAGGCTTCACGATGGACGGAAACGCCACGGCCAATGGAAATGAACGAGCCATCGACCTGTTCTTCCGCAATTCTGATAACGTCATCGATATTTCGAGGAACGATATCGCCTTCAATACGACGGATGGGACGGGGGTCTATATCGAGACCATTAACGGACCGAATACGTCTGTCAACATGGACGGCAATAGTATCAGGATGTTTGATGACAATTTGAACAACCCCGAAATCGGGATCCGGTTCGGTTCTGTTTTTGGAAACATCAGGCTGTCGAGTGTGGACAACCAGAACAACTCGATTCCTCAATCTGTGTTCCTGAACATCGTTCCTTTGGTTATCGAACCGGGAGTGTCAACCGGCACCTTCCTGATCAACAATCAGCGGTTGCCCTGATCTGGGTTCATCGTGTCTGAAGTCCGCATGCTGCAGGTCAACTGCCATGCGGACTTTTTTATTTGATGGCTGCCGTTTCCTCTGCAACTGCCGCTCCCAGGTCGAGGAAGTTCAAGGCCGGGCGGATTTGACTGATGCGGAGGCTCTGGACCCCGCGACGTTCAGTCGATGATGCGTTGAGTTCCCCGAGGAGACGGTATCGCCAGGTCCCCGGCTTTTTGAGGATCGCCTCGAGTGCTGTCAGGCGTTGTTCCATCGCCGCCAGGCGGCTCCGGAGGTGGATCGTATCGCCGACATAGACCGGGAACTCGGGGGCATCTTCGAGAAAAATCTCATAGACGCACGGCTGGTCAGGCTCCCGGGCGATCTGACTGGCGGACAGGTCCCGAAACGCTCCTACGGTCGGAGGTTGAACCCCCTCGGCGGCCCGCTGCCACAAGCGGGTATCTTTGCGCAGCCTCAATGCTGCCCACCGGTATTGCAGCGTGCGATGGCCCGGGGCCAGACTTCTCGCGATGTCATCGAATCTCGCAGCTGCGGTGGGATCACAGAGGACTTCATCGACGCTGAGGTAACCAGCATCGAGCATTTTTCGCAGCGCGATCTCGCTGGCAAAGAGCAGGGGGTCAAGCTGATCCCACGACATGTCGGTTCGCTTCGCCGATGTTTCCAGTTGTAACTCACCGCTCTTTCGTAGCCCGACAAGCCCCAGGTTCCAGTCACGTGGTCGGCCCGCTAATCCCCGGGCACCGCAGGCATCAATGAACTTCGCGTTCAGCACTGGATCGGCGATCAACCGGTCGACCGAGTATCCGTCGCTGGCCTCTTCGAACGCAGCTGCCATTCCCTGTGGATCGGGCTGGGCCTCTTTCTTGAATTGACTGCGTCCCGCCTGTGTCGCTGGAGCACTCGACAGCGGGTCTGCCGGGCCTTCGAGTGGATCGCCCATCCTGGCCTGATGAATGCGGTCACTCGCCAGTCGGACGTACTCCGCCGAGAGTTCAAACCCGAGATACGATCGGCCCAGTTTTTTCGCCACGAGCAGGGTGCTGCCCGAACCCGCGAATGGGTCGAGAACGACACCTCCCGCGGGTGAGGAACAGCGAATGATTCGCCCCAGCAGCTGTTCCGGCATCTGGCAGCCATGGAAGCCCGCTCGCTCCTTGAACGTTCCGGCCACGCGGGGAAAGAACCACGTGTCATGGTCAGCCAGGAACCCGCCGTTTCGCATGTCCTGAGGTCGCAGGATCCAGGTGTTGTCAGGCAAGCGACCACTGTGTTCGGCTCTTGCATCTCGATATACGAGTTGGCGGGCGGATGGA
>CAIXQV010000079.1 GCA_903921605.1 uncultured Planctomycetaceae bacterium
CTGAAAAACCCGAAGCCATCATCCAGAGTGTTTCAAAACCAGCCGACCATCACAGGCAGGCTTTTGATTTAATCGTTTAACGGCAAGCCGCAGGCGTCGTTGCCCAATTTCGCCTACGCCTGCGGCTCGCCGTTAAACGAGAACACAAAATCCGCAACCGAAACAACAGTCCACCAGCTTCTTATTCATCGAAGCCAATAGAAATCCCGACCCAGTTTTCGACAACCGTCACAGCTGAAAATAGTCGTGGCCCCTCGCAACTTCAATTGATGAACCGTGAATGAGGGTTCGCAATGAGAAAATAGGCGAAGTGCAACGGAGTTTTCAGATTGTCCCGAGCCCAGAAGACTGATCTGGCGGCCATTTTTTGATTGTGTGTAAGCAGGACACGGGAAACGTCGAAGAAGATAATGAACCCTTCTGTTTTCTCGGTCCCCTCCGACTTCGGTCGGCAGGAACTGCCGAAACAGAGGGCTGCTGACTGGGAGGTCAGCCGATCTGGATATGCTTCCGTCGCTGAGTGGATGTCGCCATGAAGAAGCTTGCTGTTCCGTTTGCCTTGCTGATTGCGGGAGCATTGCAGGGATGTTCTTCGGGGCCACAGTTTTTCGGGCATAAAGATCCGACCAGTTGCCAGGAACCTGGTTCAGACGCGTGGTGGGCTGAGAAAGCCGCTTTGCCGCCCGGGGTTCGTCAGAAGTACAAGAAGGGAAAAATTTGGCCCGCTCGGCCCAGAACAAATCTTCCACCCCAGCAGTTTTCGCACACTTATTATTCAGAACATTACTGGCCGCTGCCGTATGTTTGCCAGGACCGTGAATCAGTCGCGGTACTCATGGAAACACAGACGGCTCTGGGCTGGCAGGAAGAAACGACTCTTTACGATCGCCACTTCGACCTCAACGACCAGACTTTGACTCGATCCGGTGAACTTCACCTGCAGTACATTCTGCACGTCGTTCCGCCCGAACGCCGAGCAATCTACATCCAGTCGACTTATGATTCCGCATTGGATGTCATGCGAACAGACACAGTCAATCTGGCAATGGCGAAATGCTCACAGAATGCCGGAGAAGTGATGGTCACGATTCGCGACTGCCAGCAGATTGGACGACCAGCGGCTGAAGTTCAGGCCATCAACGAAATGTATATGTCGACGATTCCTGCTCCACGACTGGGATCTGCCTCAGCAAGCGGCAGCAGTAGCTCGTCGGGTAGCTCCGACTCCGGCTCGACGCCATAGCGTTGTCTGATGGAAGATAATGGCCTCTCATAACACTTCCGGATGAATTCTGCCGAATCATGTCGTTCGTCCGCGAGGGTCATTTGATCAACTGTTTTGATGCGCAGTTCCTGCTGAAGTTGTGACCAAGGACAACCGAATAGCAGAAGAGGACTGCATTATCGTGCCGCAGGGACTCTGGAGAGCTTCCTGCCTTCTGAATGTTCGATCAGTAGTCGTGACTTTCGAGCCTACAAGGCTCGCGCACATGGAGGTGCGACATGAAACGACAATCTCTGACAACTCTGCTGCTTGTCGCCGCCTTCGGCACTTCAGCGGGCTGCGCGTCGTCCGGAAAAAGTCACTTTTGGGCAAAGCCCTTTGCGGCTTCTGAAAGCGAAGCCCCGTCTGAAGAAACCGTAGACAAAAAAACTGCTCCGTTGGAAAAAAAACAGGAAACAGCGCTCGCCTCGTTGAAGAAGAGTTTCTCACACAGCAAGTCAGAGAAGGAAGAGCTGAGTCCGGAATTCATCACCGCTCAAAAGACTTTGAAGAAGAACCCTGAAAAGACGCTGCTCGCATGGGCACGCTATCAGGAAGATATCGGCGAATACGCTGAAGCGCGACGCAAATATCGTGAAATACAAATTGCCTACCCGGACAATCTGGAAGCACACCTCGGGATGGCTCGGATTGAAATGTTGACAGGCCGTTCTAAACAATCCGAACAGATTCTCACTGACCTGGTAAAAGATCATCCGGAAAGCACGGCTGTTCGAATCTCCATCGGTCAGATGTATGCTCAGCAGGAAAAATGGGACGAAGCGATCCGCGCGTTTGAAGATGCGTGTGAGATCGATCCTGAAAATCAGGACTGTCGTTATGAACTAGGCGTGGCCTTTGCTCGCGTCGGCAACTACGACCAGGCTCTTTCAAACCTGTCGTTCTCTGTCGGTGAACCTGCAGCCCATTACAACATCGGTTACATCCTGCACGAGCAGGGAAAAGATGCCGACGCCTCCGAATGGTTCCAGAACGCCCTGAGCCTTCATCCGGATCATCAGACTGCCGACAAGTCAAAAGCCATGTTGACCAAGTTGAATCCTGAACAGGCTGGCCGTGGTGTCGTAACGACTCCGATGGTTGCTCGTAAACTGCAGCCGAACGCTGCACGGGCAACTCAGCCTGTCGCCTCAACAGCATCTCAGAATCGACGTTCAACGGCGCCAGAAGATCTACCAATTATCTCCGGTAATCGGAAGAAATCAGGCATTGTTGAGTTCGACAATCAACCGTCGAATGAAGGATTGGCACAGAATGAGTCGGCGTTTAATGACTATCCAGCGCAGACCGCTCCGACAGCCAGCAGTCCTCTGAGAAACGACCAGGATCAGAACTACACGATGCCGCAGGAGCAGGCTACGGAATCATCTCCGTTTCGGAATGTCTCCTACACTGATACCCCGGCTCAGCCTGTCAACTCCGTTGAGGCATCATCCGCTGGTGCTCAGCCGCCACAATGGCGCGGGCCGTCGCCACAGTCGTCCGCTCGTCCGGCAACGTCTCAGTGGTCTTCTGCTCCAAAAGATCCGCCGAACTGGCGAGCCCGTAAGAACTGAGTTCCGGGCAATGGCTTTACCGTGTCTGGAGACAGACACTTCTGGGCCTTTTCTGGACAACTCAAATCGCACCTGACGTGGAACGACCAGTCGGCTGCCGCCTGAACCGCGCACCATTCCGCTCAACCACTGTTTACGCCGTGGGAGAATGGCTATAATTCCTCACTTGAACATCATGCGATGCTCAAGGATTGTCTGCGACACCTGAGGTTTTATACAAAGAGTGATGCTGATGCCGGATGCTGGTATTCTGGCCACGGTGATGCTGCTGGTCGGACTGTTCCTTTTGGGGCTGGAGTTTTTCATTCCCAGCTTCGGAATGATCCTGGTCGCCGCTGTAGTCTCCCTGATCGTCTCCTTCTGGAGCGCTTACAAAGCGTGGTGGGGTGTCAGTCCGGGCTTCTTCTGGACGTACATTATTCTGCTGACCGCTGGAATCCCCGGATCATTGATGGGGGCGATCACTTTGATCCGGAAGACTCCGCTCGGTAATCGGATGATTCTTAAACCGGCTCCGGTAAATGAGTCTCCTGCCCCGGGACCGCTCGATCATCTGATCGGAAAGTCCGGTATTTCACAGAGTCTGATGACGCCAGGCGGGATCGTTGTGATCGATGGTGAACGATTGCATTCAGAGAGCCTTGGAATGCTGATCGAGCCGAATTCGCCTGTCGTCGCTGTGGCTGTTCGTGGAAACCGAGTCGTGGTGCGTCCCGCAACTCCGTCGGATTCGGAATCCGGTAATCCGGCTGTTTCGGAACAAAACGCGGCGACCAAAACGCCCCCGGATTCACTGCCGGGGAACTCGCCAGAACCCCATCCGCTTGACTTCGACTTCCCTCAGGGGTAAACCCTCAGCAGTTGACTGCTGAATCTGTCTTTTATGCCTGACAAACAAGGCCAGTGCTCCGGAGCTTCTCATGACTCACATTCTGTTGGCCCAGCTAAGTCCCGGTGAATGGGGCATTGTGGTCTTTGGGCTCTTCGTCATGATCGTGTTTCTGGCCATCTTTGCTCAGTATGCCAGCCTGTGGCTGCAGTGCAAAATGACCAGGGCTGGTATTGGCCTGTGGGATCTGATCTTCATGAGATTCCGACGTGTGAATCCCGTGGTCATTGTTCGTAGCAAGATCATGGCGGTTCAGGCAGGACTATTGAAGAAGTATCCGATCTCAACACAAGCTCTCGAAGCTCATTCTTTGGCTGGTGGCAACGTCCCCAACGTGATCCGTGCTTTGATCGCCGCTGATAAAGCCGGCATTCCGCTCGACTGGAACACAGCTCAGGCGATTGACCTGGCAGGCCGCGATATCCTGGAGGCCGTGAAGACCAGCGTTTATCCGAAAGTGATCGACTGCCCTGATCCCAAGCGAACTCAGGGAACTCTGTCTGCTGTGGCCGCGGACGGCATTGAACTCCGTGCGCGAGCACGAGTGACTGTCCGAACAAACATCCAGCAGTTGATCGGTGGAGCGACCGAAGAAACCGTGATCGCTCGAGTCGGTCAGGGGATTGTCCAGGCGATCGGTTCGACCAGTTCATACAAGTTGGTGCTTGAGAATCCGGATTCAATTTCGAAGGCCGTGCTTTCACAGGGACTCGAAGCACAGACTTCTTATGAGATCGTGTCGATCGACATCGCTGATATCGACGTCGGCGAAAATATCGGTGCTCGTTTGTCGGCTGATCAGGCCGAGGCCGATATGCGTGTGGCTCA
>CAIXQV010000080.1 GCA_903921605.1 uncultured Planctomycetaceae bacterium
AGCGGGGATTTGGCGGGTTGCATTATTACATTCAACCCGACTGACCCAGCCGGAGTTGGTGCAACGGCGACAATTGGCGCTGGCGGAAAGTTCGTACTGCAGGCGATTGATGGTCGTGAAGGCTGTGGTGTGGGAAGCTACAAAATCACTCTGTCGATGTCTCCGGATGCGACGAAAGCGGCGATGATGAAGGCAATGAGTGCCGGTCCCGGCAAAGGTGGGCCGCCTAAAGCTGAGTCACCTTATCCGGAGAAGTATCAAAAAGTGGATACCTCGGACAAGACAGTGGGAGTGAAAGCTGAGACCAACGTTATCGATGTAGCGCTCTGAGAATTCAGGGTTTGTGTCTTTTGCATTATTTTTTATTCTAAAGGAGATTCTGTCATGATGAGGCTTAGGCTTCGAAGAGCGTTTACGCTCATTGAGTTGCTGGTTGTGATTGCGATTATCGCAATCCTGATTGCTCTGTTGTTGCCTGCTGTGCAGCAGGCTCGTGAGTCGGCTCGTAGAACTCAGTGCAAGAATAACCTCAAGCAATTGGGGTTGGCGTTGCACAATTATCACGACGTCTTTGGGACCTTTGCTTCCAATGAAATCACCGTTGACAACTCATTTACCGGCGGCGGATACAATGTGGCGACTGGCCCGACAGGGCTTCCAACCCTCAGCTGGTTGGCTCGCATCCTGCCGTATATTGAGCAGGCACCATTGTATCAGTCGATCGATATGAATGGCTTCGCAAGTGCTCCTGCATATACTAGAATTATCGGCGACGGTCCCGGAAGTGCAACTTCTGCTCCGGCCTCAAACATCAGGGCTCGGCGTACAGTGGTGACTGCATTTCTTTGCCCAAGCAATCCGCAGCCTAAACAGGTAACAAATCAGGCAGTTCGGGGTTATTCGTGGGGACCGGAGGACGGCGTTGACGGGGCTCGAACAGACTACGTGGGGAGCATGGGTTTCGGTCAGGGTGCTCACCGAGATTGTCCATTCGCAACTTACGCCGGTCAGCAGTGGAGTGGTCCGCAGGAAGTCAATGTGCCTCCGATTTCCAACAACGATGGTGTCTTTGGATGGCATGGTTGTGTGACGATCGCCAACATCGTGGACGGAACGTCCAACACGGTAGCTGTCGCGGAAGACATGCACTGGAATGAGAAGGAAAGACCTGAAGAAATCAAGGGTGATGCTCTGTGGATGAGCGGATACGCGATTCATAGCATTAAGATGGCGCCCAACACAGACCCTAACGGTGACTTCCGTTGTGACCAGTGGAGCAGCATGCACACTGGCGGTTGCCAAGTGACACTTTGCGACGGTTCCGTAAGATTCGTCAGTGAGAATATCGATTGGACGATTCGCCGTGCCGTAGCGACCCGGGCAAAGGGTGAAGTCGTTGGAGAGTTCTAAGACTTTTTGGTATTAGATTGTTGCAGGCCTTTGCTGTGACGCGATCATGGATCCCTCGGTTGCGATTTTCGTGGCCGAGGGATTTTTCGTTTGAAGTTTTTGAGTTTATTCTGCTTTGCAAGCCGAATGGTCGAGTACACCTCCGCTGATCCGTCGGCAAAAAGGTTTTCCTTTTGATATGTTGTGTTTTGGCGTACTAGCGTTTGCAATGGTTCTCACCGTTGACCGGCGTGGAAGGATGACCGACGGCTTACATGAATTCGTTTCAGCGCAAGGTTCGGAAAGTGACTTCAGCATACGTTTTGACAGTGAGGTGGATCCTGGTCGTTCTTCTGGTGTCTTATTCCTCAGGATGCCAGCCACAAGTTGCTCAGAAATCGCCCTCGACGACTCAGACCGTTGAAATGAAGCCACAGAAATCTATTGTGGGTCAGGGTATCCCGCTGGAGCGATTGCGAAGGGCTTTTGAAACGACTGCTGATTCGACCGTTGGAGAGACATTACGCTTTACGCTTCTTTCTAACGACTGTCGGCCGACATTTAACTATGTGAACGGCAGCCGTGGCCATCGCCTGATGGTGGAGGCGACGGGCGGTGGTTGCGCCTGGCTTGATTTTGATTGCGACGGCGCATGCGACCTCTACCTCGTGCAAGGAGGGGTTCCAGATGCGAAACCACCAGGCTCGGAGTTTACGGACAGGATGTGGAGGTGCCGTGAGGGTCGGTTCAGTGATGTAACATCATCGGTTGGTCTCAATGAGAATCGCTATGGGCAGGGTGTTTCCGCGGGTGACTTTGACAATGATGGTTTTGAAGACATTTTTGTGACTAACATCGGAGGAAATCAGCTTTTCCGGAACCAGGGTGATGGAACATTGGAACTCGTCGATCATTGGGGGGGCGAGGACAGCCATCTTTGGAGCACAAGCTCGGCCTGGGGTGATATAGATTCGGATGGCGATCTGGATCTCTATGTTTGCAACTACGTCGACTTCGACCCGTACGATCCACAGATCTGCCTGAATGAAGCGAGAGAGACGATACAGTGTGGGCCCAATCAGGTGGATCCTGTTCCGGATGAAATGTACTTGAACGACGGTGCAGGAGTATTTCATCCATCAGCAGAGACACTTGGACTCAGCGGACCAGGCAATCGCGCGCTGGGTGTAGTGATTGCTGACTTTGTCGGTGACCGTGTTCCAGAGATTTATGTGGCTAACGATGCTACAGCAAATTTTTTGTTCCAGCGAGGAGCAGATGGTGTGTACGTCGACGTTGCCTCAAGACTTGGTTGTGCTCTTGACAGCAATGGTTCGGCGCAAGCCAGCATGGGAGTCGCCCCAGGTGACTTTAATCGTGATGGGTTGCTGGATTTGTACCTGACTCACTTTGAGGGTGAATGGAACACCTTATATCAGAACCTTGGCGAATTTGGGTTCAGGGATGTGACAGCCGATGTTCAGGCTGTTCAGCCGACTCTGCCATGGGTTGGGTTTGGTACCGTGATGGAAGACTTTGATCAAAACGGGAATGACGATGTCTTTATTGCCAACGGTCACATTGATGATCTGGGACGCAAGCGAGTGCTGGAGATGCCACCTCAGTTAATGAGTTTTGATGGCAGGGTTCTGAGAGACGTCAGTGCTGGAGCGGGAGAGTATTTTGCCACTCGGAAGATTGGCCGGGGATGCAGCCAGGCCGATTTTAATAACGATGGAGACTTCGACCTTGCAGTGATTCATCACAATCGACCGGCCGAAGTGCTGGTTAATGAGTCGCATCGGGGTCACTGGATATCGATCGACCTGCGGGGGACGATTTCAAATCGCCGGGGCATTGGCAGCACGGTCATTGTTCGGCAGGGAGAAACGACATTGACCCAGCAACTGTACGGCGGTGGAAGTTACTGCAGCAGTCGTCAGCCAAGGCTGGTGTTTGGTTTAGGGGAATCTCGGGAGTCTTGTGAAATAGAGATTCTATGGCCAGGAGGTGCCCGCAGATCTCTGACGAATGTGTCCGTTGATCAGAACTTAGTGATCAAAGAAGAACCGCTCCATGACTAGCAGGCTACAATTTTCTGTGAGCCGAGCGAAAGGCAGAACCAAGCCAAAAATGATCTTGCGCAATGATTTCAGGGGCGGATGGTGGATCATTTATGTCTGCTATGTCCTAATGGCTTCCGGATGCAGCAAAGGAGCTTCCCCTGCGACTGTGGAAGACGCGCCGCAGGATGCTGTAGCGGAAGAGCAGAAAGAGGTTCGCATATCGAGCGTATTCTCCAAACTCAGCAGCGGCGACAAGGAGGCGAATGAAGCGAAAGAATCGATGACTCAGGAGATGTCCCACAACTTTGCTTTTCGGGATGTAACATCCAGTGTTGGTCTGGACTTTCACTATGACAACGGGGCACGTGGACAGCAACTGATGGTGGAAGCGACAGGAGGTGGTTGTGGATGGATCGATTACGAGCACGATGGGTTCATTGATATCTATTTCCCTCAGGGAGGAGATCCGGCACGCTCAGGTGCGATGGATCAACCGATTGATCGACTCTTTCGCAATAAGCACGGGCAGGTCTTTCAGGACGTGACCGAGGCCGCAGGGATTCGGAACCATGATTACGGACAGGGAGTTGCCGTAGGTGACTTCGATAGCGATGGGTTTGACGACCTCTTTGTGACAAATGTCGGTCAGAATCAACTCTATCACAATCAGGGGGATGGCTCATTTGAGGTCGTCCCGGCCGAGGCAGGCTTTCAGGAATCATTATGGAGTACTAGTGCGGCCTGGGGTGACTTGGATCGGGACGGCGATCTCGATCTGTATGTCTGCAACTATTGCGACTACGACCCGCGGAGACCAATGCCGTGTGCCGACGAACAGGGAACACCGTCCATTTGTCATCCCAAGGATGTTAATCCCGTCCCCGACCAGTTTTATCGAAATCTCGGAGACGGACGGTTTGAGCCGTGTGCCCGGTCATTGGGGTTATTCGGACCGGGAAATCGTGGTTTAGGTTTGGTCATCGCGGACTTCAACAACGACCGCTGGCCGGATATCTACGTTGCAAACGATACCACGGCGAACTTCCTTTTTCTGAGTGAGAACGCTGTGAGTTTTCGAGAAACTGCCGGCTTGCTGGGATGTGCTGTCAATGCGCAGGGTGTTGCTCAGGCGAGTATGGGGGTCGGCTGCGGTGACTATGATGGCAATGGCTTCCTTGATCTCTATCTGACCCATTTCACAAACGAGTGGAACACGCTTTATACGAATCTTGGCGATAAGGGATTCTATGATACAACGGCAATCGCCGGACTGGTTGTGCCGACGATGAAACGACTGGCGTTCGGAACGATCATGAATGATCTGAATCAGGACGGGCGCATGGAGTTATTTGTGGCGAACGGACATATCAATCCGCAGGAATCGGGCGGAAGCGGTTATCGCATGACTCCGCAACTGTTTTCGCATAACGGTGTCACATGGGACGATGTTGGAGATTCTGCCGGAGACTATTTCAGGCGCCCAGTTGTTGGACGCGGCGTTGGTACCGGAGATTTCGATAATGATGGGAAACTGGACCTTTGCGTTGTTCATCATGATTGTCCGATCGTGTTGCTTCAGAATGAATGCGAGGAAGGGACTTGGCTTCAGGTGCAGTTGATCGGAAGGCAATCTGCGCGTTCCGCTGTGGGCACTCGGGTCAGTGCACAGATGGGAAGTGTCACTCAAATGCAGGAGTTAGTGGGGGGCACAAGCTACTGTTCTGCGGTGCAATCACAGCTTAACTTTGCTTCTGCGGAACCTCTCAAGGTCTGTTCCCTGCGTGTCGAGTGGACAAACGGGGAAACCAGTCTCCTGGAAAATGTTCCGTTGAATCAGGCAATCGTTGTGACTGAACCATCGAGCCCACAGCAGGCAGCAAAGTGGGCTATTGTCCATGGTGGGGGAGAATGAGATGTCTCAACGTCTGCGAAGCTGCCTGAAAGCCATTTTGCTTCTTGTCGTGGTCATCATTGGGGCTCGACTTTTGCTGTCCGGATGGAATGTGTGGCAGATCCGCTCTTTGACGGCCGAATGTTCTCGATTGGAACAGACGGGCAGTTGGAGCCGACTTTTGCGGACAGCTCGCAAGTGGAAAAGCTACGCACCAGAGAGCAGACAGGCTCGCCAGAAAGGAGCCACCGCTGGTCGAACGCTTCGTGATGTCAGTGCGGTTAAAGAGTTTCTCGAAGGATATCCGTGCCAGGTTGTTGACGATGTTCCATGGCGTTCCATGCTGGCCGATCTGGAGTTCGGACCCCTCAACGATCCGTTTGCGGGTGCTGAGGTGTGCCGAGAAATCCTGAGGGTGCAGGCTGACCATAGGGATAGTCATCGCAGACTGGTTTTCTTTTATGCGATGTCGCAACAGCAAATAGCCATGCAGGACCAAATACAGGCGGCGCTGCAGAGTGAGTGTGAAGTCCCGGAGGTTTTCGTCTACAGTTTTCTGGGGCCCGGTTTGCAACTGAGGAACGGGATCCCTAACACAGAGCGCTGGCTGACTGATTTCCCTCAGAGCGAGCTGCTTCTGGTGGCGCGGGCGTTGCATTTCGCGAGGTCGGTTGAAGGTGCCGTTCCGACCAACGATGAGTCGGAAGCGGAGAAAGTGCGGCAGCTGCAAAGTGAAAGGAGCGAGAAGCTGGAAGAGCTTCTCGTGGCGTTTCCAGCGAATCAGGAGTTACAGGTCTATCATCTTAGCGAATTTATTCAGTCCGGAGATCTGGTTCGCGCCGGAGAAGTGTTGACACAAGCAACATCTTCTGCCGACCTTGATTTTCGTTTCTGGCACGCTCGAGGCTGGGTCTTTGCGAGGATCAAGGAGTACGAAGAAGCGGAACGATGTTATCGTCGGGCATTGTCTTTGCATTGTCTGGATTGGCGAACACATTTTCACCTTGCCGAACTTTTGCGTGCGCTAGGTCGGATGGACGAATCAGTGGTGGTCGGTGAGTTGGCATCGGATGGCCGCAGTCTGGAACGTGAGTTGTTGTTGCAGCCGGATATGTTGTCCGTTTCTCAAGACTTGTATGTGCGACTTGCGAAATACTCACAACAATGTGGGGCTGAAAGTTATACAAAGTGTCTGCAGCGATACCTGAACAAATCCGGGGTCTCTCAGAAGAGCAATGTTGAGAAATAGACCTCGTCGAGTGGATACAGGAATGTTGTCTGAGCCTAATGTTGCCGTCAGGCGTGGGTATTCCAGGGCAGTGATCTATGAGTGATCAGCAGAGTGATTTTGAACGGCCGCAAACCGAAAACAGCGGGCACAGAATACGAAGTGGCTTTCTGAAACTCCGTCGATACTGGTTTGTTGTTGGCATGCTGCTTGTGGCGATGGCTTTGTGGGCCGGTTACCATGCAGTGCGGTCGCAAACACAGAAGATGTGCCGCAAAGCTCAGCAGGAGGAACGCTGGGAAGATCTTGAGACATTGAGTCGAAGGTGGACAGATTGGGAACCGCACGAGGCCGATGCATGGTTGTATCTTGCGGATGCTGTGCAGCACCAGAACCGATTTCTCGAAGCTGCTGAATACCTTGGCGAAATTCCGGTGACTTCTCCGAAGGCCGCGAAGGCATTTCTGGTTCAAGCTGAACTCCTGTTTGGACCAGCCAACCAGCCACTTGATGGCGAGGTAGCGTGCAGAAAACTGCTGAAGCTGGAACCTCGGGCCGCGAAGGCGCACGCACTGCTGATTCGCTTCTATGCATATACATTGCAGCGAAAAAAGCTGGCGGAACAGTTCAAAGAGGCCATTCGCCTGGGGTTGGAGCCCAAGGATGCCTACATCTACTACCTTCTCACAGACAGCCTGAATATGTCGCAGGGGGTCGAGCTGAATACCTTGTGGCTCACAACTTCTCCAGAGGAAGAGGTCTTTCTCGTGGCCCGCGCGCTGCAGTGGCGAGAACAGCATAATACACAAGCCGGCGAGACGGCAGATGTTAATGCTGATGCCGTCATGAATGAACGGGAGATGCAGGTTCTGAATCTTTTGGAACGGTTCCCGAATAATGCAAACCTGCTGGCCGACCAGATAGACGCCGAGATTGTGAAAGGACGACTTAACCGAGTGGTTGAATTGCTGTCTCAGGCTCCGGCTGATGCTGAGACGGATAACCGATTCTGGCGATACAAGGGCTGGGTTCACTATGCGAAGCAGGAATTTGGCGAGGCTGAAGAGGCCTATCGTACCGCATTGAAGCTGCATCCAATGGATTGGCAGTCCATGAACCGTCTGTTGGAGGTATTGCGTTCTCGACAGGAAACAGCCGAGATCGAACGGATCCAGGCTCTTGTCGCACGAATTCAGGATCTGCGTACAAGCGTACGTTCCATTGAGACAATCGAAGATTGTCCGTTGGAACTGTTGCGGATTCTCGGACAGGTTGCACGCGATTGCGGAGACAGTCTGGTTGGAGATGCTTTGAGGCAGCGGTTAGGAAATACTGATGGAGCAAGACCTTGATGTTAACTTACATACGAAGGCACTCAGTAGTCTTTGCATTGTTCAGTGTGATCACGATCGGAGCCATCTATGCTGTTCTGACTTTAGATCAGGTAAGAGTGGGCGAGGGAATTCGTCGCCCACTCAAGGAGTTGAAAGACGGCGTATTCTTCATTAGTCCCGAAGACTATGCGGGCACCGTTGGACATCTCACCCGAAAGAAAGTTGTTTTTCTGCCAGCTCCGCAACAGAAACTCTCCCTGTCGAAACCTGCTGTGGCTGCAGCAGACTACCTCGGGCCGGAAAGCTGTCGCGAGTGTCACGCCGCTTATGTCGAGACTTCAGCAGCGACAGCTCATTACAGGACATGCCGCCTCCCCAGCGAAACATCTCTTCCGGATGATTTTGGTGAAGGTCGCAATATCCTTCGTACAGCAACCCCTGACATGCTGTTTGAGATGTCTCGGTCCGGCGACAAGTACTATCAGTCAGTGGTGGTGCTGCGTCGAGGCGTGGAGTTCGAACACAAGGAAGAAATCGGCATAGTGACAGGATCTGCAAAGTATGGGCAGACGTTTCTCTACTGGAAAGATCAGTGTCTGTATGAGCTTCCCGTGAGTCACTTTACGGAGCTTGGCGAATGGGTCAACAGCCCAGGTTATGTTGATGGTGTTGCAAACTTTGCCAGACCCATATTCGCACGCTGCCTTGAATGCCATAGTACATGGATCGAACAATCCGGTGTCCCATTGAATCGCTTCAAGGAACAGCCATCGATACTCGGAATTACGTGCGAAAAGTGCCACGGTCCGGGTCGAGAACATGTTGAATATCACCGGCGTGAGCCTGACGATCGAACAGCCCGACATATTGTGAATCCTGGAAATCTGTCTCGGGAACGATCGATCGATATGTGTTCATTGTGTCACTCGGGTGCGGGTGAGCCATTGCAGGATCCTTTCAGCTTTCGGCCGGGCGACCAGCTGGCAGATTTCGTGAAGATACCCCCCGACTCAGAGTCTGGTCCGGGAGGAGTTCATTCAGCCAATCAGCAGGCTCGAATGGCACTGAGCAAGTGTTTTCAGCAGAGCACCGATATGCAATGCACAACGTGTCATGATCCACATCATCAGGAGCGTGGAAATGCGAAGCTCTTCATTGAACGCTGCTTTAAATGCCACGAATCCAGTGACTGCAGAATTGTGAAGGAAATGGGGGTTGCAGCTGAGGGACGATGTATCGATTGCCACATGCCAAGCCGGGCGGATTCGCAAATGCCGATGCAGAAGGAAAAGGAAACGTTCCGCCCCATGCTGCGAGATCACCTGATCGACATCTGGGATGATAAAACAGCTGAGGTGCTGAAGGAGATAGCGTCTGATGCGAGCAAGCCATAGCAGAACGTCAGAATTCGTTCTGGACCCGATGCAGCCGAATACGACTCTGCAAAATCGCGGGAACGCAGATCTCTGCTGGGCTGCATGCATGAAGTCAATGTGTCTCCGGGGCAGGTTGATTGACCTTGGGATCTGTGGCCTCAAACACTTCGTATTCCGGATGCGTTTCTCTCCACTTTGTCCAGAACTCTGCGGGTGACGTTTTTCTCCACATGGCCAGAGCTTTGCCGACATGTGAATAAAACGTGTAATTCTGATCAATCACAGATTGTGGCGTTTCGTTGACGTTGTTGATCAGCCAGTCTGCAGCCTTCAGGACTTGTTCGCGGGGCGGGCGAAGTTCCTGCGGCGCGATGGACAGCCATTCCAGATGATGGCCCGTCGCGATGACTCGCTTGTAGCCCTTCTCCTTCGGGTCGCCCTTGGCTTCCGCCTCAGCACCGTCTGTCCAGTTTGCTGGCCACGAACCATCCGGACTCTGTGAGGCAATGATCATGTCTCGACAGGTCTTCAGATAGTCCATAATCTGACTTTGTGTTTCAGCCGTGATCAGATCTCCGCCGTATTGTTCGTTCAGGCGAAGCAGAAGCATCAGCGAGTACACTCGATGTGTCCCCAGACAAACGCCATCGCGTTTATGGTTCCGCATCAATCGCTCGGCGACCATATCAAACGTGATTCGTCGCCCCTCACCGTTGTGCCAGACGTTGGATTTCTGAGGGGCCAGCCAGAGCGTAAACGCCAGGGCCGACCATTCGGTTTCGCGTTCATCCAGACGGAAATCGCGCAGGGCCTCTGACAGCACGTCACGCACGTGGAGAGCTCTTGCGGTTGTGAAAACTGGCGCGTCAAGAAGTAAGCCTGCTTCGGTCAGGGCCGCCAGTGTATGGTCATGATGAACGGAGCCGGAAGGTTCTTTGCCCCAGCGAACATGAACGCCATCCGGGGTGAGTTCCATCAGCGGGGGATTATTCTTGCCCCACGAGTCCATGTACTTTGCGGTGTCCGTCAGGAAGTCACTCATCTGAGGCCCGGAGATCGCGTCGGGATTTTTGAACTCGATCGATGATCCCCATGTTCGTAACGCGTGCTCAACCAGATTGGGACGCAGATGACTGCGACTGAAACGAGGCACGATCTTTTTCAGGACCCCTGCCAGTTCCTCATCCGACACGACTTCTGCATCGTCGTAAAACGGAGTTACAGTGGCCAGTTGGGAGTCGCGAAGGTTTACATCCAAGGCGAATGCTCGATGAGTCACCTTGGCGATGACTTCCTGCTGACGAACTCCGGGAATGCAGAACCACGACGCGGCGAACGCACTGCCAAAGGCCAATTGGACGGTCAGCCACGTACGCAGTGAGACTTTTCGGCGTGAGTTTCGAACGATATTCATTTCAGATCCTGCACAGTCTTTCGAGTTCCATGACCAGGGTGATCGGCAGTCGCGATGAAGACAGCAGCGACTTTGGGTAGACAGATCGTGTGAATGGTCAGATCGGGTTGTTTCTCACGAAAACGGCGCCCTGTCGGTCTTCGTATTGAGCCTTCCATTCCGTGCTTTCCTTGAACCGTTTCATCAGAGCTGGCTGACGATCCTTGTCGATCACGGCAAGATTGATACCGTATTCGTTCATCAGTCCGTCCCAGTCGGAAGGGCCGTTGGCGATGCGGAGATAGTCGTTCCAGACTTGTTCCGGAGTCACATGCACATGCAGATTCACCATTGGCTCCAGTGACTTTGGACCTCGGTTCATGACGTATCCGGCCCACTCTGCCGGTACAAACGCAATGCCTCGTGGAATTTTTTCCATGGAGTCCAGGAATGCGACAGTGGCCAGCGGCGTTTCAGCGGAGACCTGTCGATTGGCATCAGGAACGCGACCGTGGACCAATTGAATCCCGAACGGAGTCAGAGCAAACAGTATCCAGAGAACACCGCCATTGACCAGGGTCATCAGGCCGGTTCCCTTGCCTGGCTGAGGATTCCGCAGCCACTTTGTTGTTTGTCTCATTCCCGCAATCAAATGAGTTCCGGTGATGATTCCGGCCAGAGGAGCCCACCAGTTCAGCATTCGAGCCGACCAGGCAGCCAGCAGCCCTGTAACGACAAAAGCCAGCATCTCCCCGCAGTGCATTCGTCGAGGACTCAGCTTGATCGCGAAGAATGCCAGCAACGCGGCTGCCGCTGCGGATTGTCCCTGAGACGTACGCAGAGTCAGCGCGTCCCATTCGAACATGGATTCGATATTCGGATTGCCGGCGACATTCATGACTTCAGGATAGACGCCGATCCCTGCTGGGTTCAGCAGAACGGCGGATGCACAGAGTTGAGTCAGGAGAATCGTGCGGTGAAGTTCTCGTTCCATCAGAGCGATTCGCAATGATTTCGAGATCGCAAGCACATCGCCAAAGCGACCAATCCCCGCAAATCCCATCAGCAGAAGACCCATGGAAAACGAGCCATGAATATTGGCCCACAGAGCAAACAGGATCGGCAGACCAACCCATGAGGCTCGGGTGTGTTTATCGCGTCCCAGCATCCAGGCAACGATTACACAGTAGAAGACAACTCCAGCGAGCTGTGGTCGGATCACCAGCAGTTGATCGAGGTTGACCTTAAAGAAGATCCCAGCTGCCAGAATTCCGGCCAGCGTTGACTTGCTCATTTTGACTGTTCGCCATGAGACCAATGCCAGGCTCAACGCAATCATGAGAGCATAGACAAACTGAAGAGAGGTCAATCCGAAACGTGCATTCAGGGTGGCCAATCCCACCTGAGCCAGCCAGGGAATATTGACCATGGAAACGCCACGGCAAAGCCGCATGAGAGGTTCCGTGGACGAGACGACTCCGGTTCTCAGAATCTGATCGCCGTAGTTCAGGTGATCCCAGAGATCGGTATGCCACAGAGGTCGACTGGCCATCATAATGAAGAC
>CAIXQV010000081.1 GCA_903921605.1 uncultured Planctomycetaceae bacterium
GAAATTACAGTTCGATCAGACACGAGTCACTCCAGAGAAAAATGACACTCATCGCGTTGGATGTTGATGCCCGGAACAGGCGACCGGCGGGCAATGCCTGCGACTCATGATTACTCTTCCGGAAAGCTTCCAAATTCCACTCCCACGGAATCAAGAACGGCGAGGCGACGACCAAAGAACCCGATTACCGATCGACCTTTCCCTGTCAGAATCCTTGCCTCCGCTTTCCCACGCGTTCCGAACCAGTCACTGAGATACGAATCTTCAGGATTCAGCCGGCCATCCTCGCCGACCCGCATAAACTCAAACCTCAAAGCGTGCACATACTCTGTTGCCTCGACGTGGACCGCACCGAGAGCGTAATTTTCTTTCGCAACCACAGTGGAGGAGTCATCCTTCGGAGTTCGATCCCAAAATGGTTCCACTCGACGGATACAACCAACGCCAGCCCATTCTCCGGTTGTAACGCGAAGTGCAGCTATGGGCTTGTTTCCAGGATTCACCTCTCGAAACGATGCCCCGCCGGATCCGCCCAACAACCCTGGTGGAGCGCTGCCAGCGTCTTGCATGGCCTCCTTTCCATCAGCAGAGCCGGGTATTCGCAATTGAACACGATGGACGAGAGAATCAGAGGATTTGCCGGTTGTGCCTCCCCAGTGAACTCTAATTCCAAGCGGTGAAACCTCGACAATTGTAGCGTGCTTCCAGAATACACCCGTTGATGCCAGCACCTCTTGCCCAGGTCGGAGTCGAGTGTTCGGCTGCACCGGCAAACCGGACGCCGCAAAACGCGGCAGATCGATTTCCTCTGGACGCGGTGCGGGGAAATCCCCGGGATTGTAAAACACGTTCGAACGGGGACGCCATTCTGAGCCCGATTGATATTGAAAGCGCAACAGAACTTCACCTTCTCGAACATCCAGAACTTCAGCAGCTCTGGCCTGCCGCAGATTAGAGTCGCTGTCGGCAAGCACGGAGATCGGCTGAAACAAGGGAGTCAACAGAGGAACAGACGCCATGGCCCCAAAAGCGTAGTGGTATTCTTTCTGTTCAATGAGCCGGGCACGAATAGACGTCTGCGATTGCGTCATTTGCAACAATTCGGATTGATGGCTTGCCACTAATTCGTTGCGAAGCCCGGTGGTCTTTTCCACGAACTGTTTGACAGCAGTCAGAGCCTCCTCAGGCAGGTCGTCATCCACTTCAAACAGCAGGAGACCCCGAACTCCGAACGTGTAATCGGCGTATAGAAAATCGATCGTCTTCTTTAGTGATTTCTGAGCCTTCGAAAGCAGATTTTCCTGCAGGAGAATCTGTTCCAGTTTTGCTGTCAGCTCATCGCGGAGAAGCTGCTCTGACGCATCCGCTTCTTCGCATCGCTTGTTTAGAGACTTCCTGAATTCATTGACAACATCGCGACTCTCATCGCTCAACTTCAGTGAGTCGACGTCAGAAGTCTCACGATTCCATAGAGGTTTGCTCTCGTCTCCCGGAAGTCCATAGGACTGTCTGAATGCATGAATCTGCTGAAGACGCGAATAGGCGGCTTCTAGGTCTTCAGTCGCCAGAACCCGAGCAACTTCAGCCTCTAGTTTTTTATCAAACTCATGCACATCGTTCTTGATTTCAATCGTGATTCTTCGTTCAACCGCTTCGGTGTCCTCAATGAAACCCTTAATCAATCGTTCTGCTTCGACTGGTAACCGGGGACGATCACTACTGAGGCGTAATGACATTTCCCTGTCTGAAGTTTTTTCCAGCAGTGAACGTAACATGTCGCGAATATTCAGGGCTGCATCCAGGTCTTCCTGTTCTTCATAGCGGCTCTGCACTTTGCGTAGTTCTACCAACAGGCCACATGCATTTGCTCGGGATTCCGTCCGAGCTGCGCTTCTGACTCGTTGTATTTCCTTGTCGAATTTTTGCGACGCTGCTACAAAAGGATCAGCGGGGGTCTTCACTTCACGAGTTTTCATGTACTCTGCAATTGCGTTTGCAGCGTCGGTGTCACTCGCTTCTCGAAAGTCGTCTCGCAGCCTTTCTAACGCGGCCTCAAACTTCGCGTCCAGTTCTTTGAGACGCTTGATTGTGTCGGCGTGGGCAGCGTCGAATCCATTGTCATGTTCCAGTACCAGCCTTAACGCTGAAGCCGGCAACATTTCATCACCCTTGCTGCCAAAGGAGCCCGTCTTTTGGGGTTTGTAGCGTTGCAGATACTCCTGGATCAGTTCAGCCTCGGAGATCTTTGACGCCAGGGCTAGTTGTTGCTGCATCCGGCGAAGACTCTGCACCAAGTCCTCAGTCTGTTTTGGTGCCCGTAAGTTGAACTCGGCCCGAATCGCCCCACTGTCCTTGTCGTATTGTCGAATCAGTCCCGTTAGTTCGGGTGGTTGCAGCGACAGCAGGGACGCTGTGATCTGGGTCAGGAGAAAGCTCGTGAAGCACATGTCTGATCCTTGTTGCCAACGAGGAGTGGGGGCCCGTGAGACTTGTCATTATCAAGCTCACCCCAGGGAACACAAGTTAACCCGCAATGTGCACTGTTGAAAAAGCAGCCCAAAACACCCGCCTAATTCTTTTCGCCCACGGAGATTCTCCTCCGAGTTGGGGCGCGTGGGCTACTAAACTGAACCTCTGGTTTCCCTTCGATGCTGAACAGTACGCCTCGGGCACCGCATTATTCACGAATCGCTCGATTTGTGCGTTCGTCCGGGCTTCTCCGTCGAGAGACGGTCTGTGCTAAGGCGTTCGGCGGTGTTGTCCTGCATTTGCCGGCGCAACTGCTCGAGCGATAAACAGAAACTATGCGAGCAGTTCACTGGCAGGTACGTTGAAAGATTCGGAAGGCTCCAGCTGAGCGGCGGCGATCCAGGATTTGACTTCATCCAGATCCGGAGCCGCCCCATCTCGCAGAATGCTCTTGCCGAGCGGAGTGGCGGTTACCGACCGCACAGCATCGAGAAGTTCGTCCGCATTGCTGTCGCGAAGCTGTTCAAAACTTGCCACGTTGGCAGCCACAAGCAACTGTGCGTCATGGCCTCGCAGTCCCGGAACTTCAACCATCAACTTCGACTGAGACTGCCATTCGCGAATCACATCCGGAGTAATATGGCGTGCAGCCAGCCTGCTGGCGGTCGTTTCCGGATCCGCATTCAGGAATTCATCAACCGTGACCATCCCGATTGCGTTGAAGCGTGCGGCCGTCTTTGGACCAATTGACGGCGCATCGACGATCGGAGCTTCCGTTTTCAAATAATATCTTTTAGCGGCCGAACGAATCGGCTGAGAGACGACTGACGGAGTCACTCCAGGAATGACTGCTGTCGTTTTTACTTCATGTACAGGCGACATCGCTCCGTCATCTGGCTTGATCTCTTTAGTCTTTGCGGAAGGAATCGCAATGGGTGCGGATTCAGGCTTAAGGTTCATCGCCGGTGAGACGTCTTTCGATACTTCCGGCTTACTGACTGGCTGTGACGCAGCTTTTTGAACGATAGTTTTCTGCTCATGGAGTGGCTTCCCGAATCTCTGTCCCGCAGGCCGAGCAGGCTCGGCATTCAGCACCATCATCGAAACTTTGCGAACCTCCGCCGCGTGGAACTGACGAACCAGCTTCTCGCTTTCCGGCAGCGAATGAACGGCCTTTCCGGTTTCCTGAACTTCCTGATAAATCGCTTCTACGATCTTTCTGTCTTTCGCGTCGGCAAGGCGATTGACTATTGTTCGAATTGGCACATTGATCGTGGCCAGAACGGCCTTCATTGTCAGTGTGACCTCGGGAGCTCGAACTGAGGATTCCTCGAAGGCCCGCTCAAGGATCCTTGCGAAGCCGATGGTGGCATGACCAAGACAACGCGCGACCGCCTCCTGCGCGACTCGATCAAGCCCGGCTGGCGGGTCCTTGACTCCGACGGCAAGGTTATAGTGATCGATCAGCAGGTCATAGTACTGATTCGCCATGACCGCGCCGGACTTAACCATTTCCTCAAGCCAGTTCTCCGCTGCAGACATGTTGACTCGCGGATATCCCCCTAGCTCCTGCTCGAGAAGTGTTCGCAGCTTTTCGTAGCTCTTTGTGACACTCCACTCCGCTGCTCGATGAACCGCGCCTTCTGCTTCAGTCTGGCCAGTGTGAAACGGCATCTGAGGATCACTGTAGTAGTGGCTTAGCACTCCCGCTGCATAGGCCGCTTCTTTCCATTCGGCCGAACGAAGATGATCAATGAACTGGCCATACCAGTGCTCTGCTGAGGATACCGCTCCGCCCCAGAAGTTCTCCTTCACATGCAGAACATGATTCTTGAAGTCCTTGAAGTCATCGTCCGGAGCTTTGGCTCCCTCCAGATACGCCGCATGCTGGCTGATGATAACATCGGCCCATTGAGCCGCTTCATCGCCCTGCAGATGCCTTAGTGCATCCAGGGCCAACTTGTGATGAGTGCTGCGAGCATGGCTGGCAAAGATGACATTCAAAAGCAGGGACATCCATGTCTCCGTGAGGCACTTGCAATTCAGTCTGGAAGCCTGCTGCCTCTTGATAACTGGCGATTTCCGTACCTCGCGGGGGATGTGTTGATTTCATCGTCTACCACCGAGCCGGAGGCGATGGCCTTCGTTGAAGCCGTCGCCTCTGGCTCGGCGGTAAACACGTATGCTCAATCCATGACTAAATCAACAAACCGCAGGCATCGGACGTAAACGGCTCCGGAGTCGTGGAGAATAGATGTTCAGACATTCCCCGGCAAGTGCGGTCGCTCAGCGGAGCCATGTTTGAGGCGTTACTCTTCCCCATGTGTGCATCATTGGTGCTTCAGGACCTGAAAACGCATGGTAGCGCAAATGAAAAGCGCGCTCTGTGATATTTTTCGCATCGTCGTGGATGCAGTAGACTGAGGACAACATAAGGCTGACCGAACGAAAAGGGCTCTCTGAAGTAATCTCCAGAGAGCCCTTGGTGATCTATGTCCAGGTTGCGATGAATCAGTTGGCCTGACTCAATTGCAACTGAGGTCGCAGCACCTGCCGACGCGTCTCGACGACAGTTGCGGCAGCCTGAACGGCCTGCTCGGCTGTTGCCAGTTCTGCATTCGCTGCAGCCAATTGAGCTTCAATTGGGGCAGCTTCCGCAGCCAGAGTCTTCATCATTTGGTCTGCTGTCTGCATCGCTGTTTTGGAGTCGCTGTTGACTTTCGCAGTTGCATCAAGATCCGCCTTAGAATCCGTCATTTGCTTGTCCATCACGGCTATTTCTTCGGTCATTGCTACGATCGACTTATCCTGACGATCCACAGTAGCGGCGAGCCCATCGGCCGACGCCTTGA
>CAIXQV010000082.1 GCA_903921605.1 uncultured Planctomycetaceae bacterium
CAAGGCGACCGAAGCTGGCTGGAAAGGCATTCCCGACGAAATCTGGAACACCGAATGGTGCGGACGTCCGTGCGGGAGGCCAGCCACTGCCGCGACCGCCGCCGTTACGGAAACTGATGATGAAATTTCCCTCATGTTTCTGGATCTCCTTGAGACCATCAATCGGTACTACCTCAGAGATCTCCGAAACACTCACGATGTGATCCCCAGGATTAAAAATCCGGACGTTGCTGCTGCCGCGGAACGTATCGGTTTTGGTGTGCTATCACGGACCGATTCCGGGGATAAGATCCAGAGGCTTCGATTCAAAAAGATACTGCAGGAAGTTCGGGCTGAGCGAGGTGTGGCATGAGCAAGATGTCTGAAATCCATATGCCGCCACAGAATCTGGACGCGGAGATGTCATTTGTCGGCTCACTGATGCTGGGACCAAACTACCTGGACGAAGTATCGCTGGATCCGGACGACATTTACTCGATGCCGGCCCAGACGATCTACATGACGTTGCAGAAAATGTGGAGTACCGGGAATCGTGGCATTGATGCCGTTACGGTGGCTCAGGAACTGGTCAAAACAGGCAAGTTTGAAGCCGTTGGTGGTGCTCAATATCTGGAGCGAATTCTCGAAACTGTCCCCCATGCCGCCCACGTCAATTACTACGCGGGCATCGTCCGGGAATGTGCTCGACGCCGAAGAATCATCAATGCCTGCACTGACGCGATGAAGTACGCCTACGAAGGCGGTGCTGCGACCTCGGCAGAAATCATCGAACAACTGGACCAAAGAATCCAGCAGTTAATCGATGGCACCAACGGCAAAGCGTTCGCATCTATGGCAGAAGCCGTGGATGAACTGGAACACATGGAGAGGAACCCGTGCCATGGCATTTCCACCGGACTGCGGTCAGTCGACAACTACCTGAAGCATGGCGGATTTACGCCGGGCCAACTGGTCGTGGCGGCCGGACGTCCGGGCGGCGGCAAGAGTGTGCTGCTCGGCCAGATTGCGAAGTGTGCCGCGGAAAAGAACGCTCACGCTTTGATCGTCTCGCTGGAGATGGCCAAGTATGAACTGGCTGAGCGGTACACAGAGACTATCGACCGCACGATATTGCGAGGTCTGCCAATCCACTTCACAGAAACGGCATTTACGATCGATCGAATACGCCAGGCGATCAGAGCATCAGTTCGTCGATACGGCACAAATCTCGCCGTGGTGGACTACCTGCAGTTGGTAGGGGTTCAGGACACAAGGAAAACACGCGATCAACAAATTGGCGAAGTCACACGCGGTCTGAAACTGCTCGCCAAGGAAGTGAAGATACCAATCGTGGTGGGCTGTCAATTGAACCGAGGATCCGAAAAAGAGGACCGTCCCCCGCGGCTCACGGATCTCAGAGAGAGCGGTTCGATCGAACAGGATGCCGATGTCGTGATTCTCCTGCATCACTCAGACGATGGGGCGGAGTCAAAAATCATAATAGGCAAACAGCGCGGCGGCATGACTGGGAACATCCCGGTGGTGTTCGATCGCAGGCGCAGCCAGTTCCGTGAACTCGATCCGGAAAAAGGATTCTTTGGTTCGTAAAAACCACCAGTGCCGGCTGGCCCAGACGGCACTGGATTACCCGATAGGGCAGGAGGACTAAAGGTGACAAAAGCAAAATCGAAAACCGATGAGACGCAGGAGGAAGACACAGGTCCAAAGCCTGAATTCTCTTGTGCCGTCAAGTTCGGTGGACCAAGTTTCGGCGTCGAAACGGCTGGTATCGGCATTACGATCGCAGATGCAAACATCCCAGAACGACGGAGGCATCTGTTCATTCAGAGGCAACTCCTGATCCGTCTCAGTACGGATCCGAATCCTCCACAGCAGCGCATGCTCGAAGGCATGGAAGACCCGTACGAATACCGTGAAGGGATCTGCAAATGCAATCGAATCAGCGTCGGTGAAAGTGAGGTCACCGCCAGACTGAAATTCAGTCGCAATGCAATCGACCCAATGTTCTTAGTCGGGCTCGCTGGAACCACGGGAAGCATCCAGGTCATGAAGGTCATGGAGATCGATCACCAAATCGATAATGACTCCGCGGATGAGGATGAATAATCCTGGAACATTGTAGTCCGGGCCAGTTTCAAAACGGTTAGAGAGGCATCACCCGGCCATTGTGGCAAGGGTGGTGCCTTTTTTTGTGAATCAACCGGGAGCGCTGCGATGGCGAAGAAAACCCTCACACTGACCTGGGTCGTTGACGAAGACCTGACGTCCGAACGAGTCGAGCAGTATCGAAACCTGATCATGAAGGCAGTGCAGGAACACCGTTGCAACGGAGAGGTGACTGCCGATGACCTGGCGATGATCGATCGGCTGTGCTGGGACCATCTGGACGGGCTCGTGTTCGACCTCATCAAGGCACGGAGATCGTGCTGGAAGTTCCTCAATAAAGGCTCGAACGGCGATCCACACCATGTGATACCAGTCGAGCGAGCCATCGACGCGATCGAAAGGGTGCTGAAGCAGCACAGCATCGACTGACAAACTTCCGGAAATCTTCCCGATGAATCCCACTTTGCAACCCGGAACCCCCGTTCAATCCCAGAGAGAGTGTGGGGACAACAAAAACACAACCAACACAGGAACTCGACCGATGACAAATCTCGACGCAATCAAAGCACGTCTCAAGGGACTTCTGGCAATCGCAAAAGACGATGCCGCCAGCGAAAACGAAATTCAGTCTGCTCTGCGGATCGCTGCCCGGATGATGGAATCCCACCACCTCAGCGAAGAAGATCTGCAGGAGTCGGAGCAGGATCAGTTTGCCGAAGCTCGAAATGCAGAACGTGGAAGAGCCAACGCCTACGTTGGTCGAAAGGTCTGTGCGTGGGAAGGTTTCCTCGCAGCTTTCGTGCGTGACTTTGTGGGCGGGATCGGAGTTTACAAAGATCACACCGTGGGACGGACGCCGGCCGGGCTCGTCATGAACGGCGGAGAGCCACTCGGAACCATCACGTTCTACGGAATTCTGGAAGACTGCCAGCTGGCCACCGAAGTCTACAACGAGCTTCGGATAGTGATCACTGCCATGGCATCACTCCGCTATGGTCGCGTTCAAAAGGGCGACGGGGCGGCCTACAGCGAAGGATTCGTGGCCGGACTTCAGGCCAACCGAAAAACGGATGCCGCGAAGCTGCTCACCCACAACACGTCAACCGGAATGATCCTCGCCAAGCGAAGAAACGAACTTGTGAGGCTCAAGACGGACCTGGCGACCGATTGGCTGAAGACTGAAACGAAAGTCAAGCTGTCGGCCGGCCGCCGAGGTGGCTCAACCTCCGGCAGTTATGAAGCGCGGCTCACTGGTCTGCAGGACGGCCAGAAGTATGAGGTCACCAAGGCGACCACTCGGAAACTGAACTAGCCCTCAAACAACTTCCGGAAATCTGCTCCGGGGAAGGCAAATCCTTCCCCGGAACTCCCGACAAATCTCAGAAAGAGTGTGGGGACACTTAAATCACTCAACTGCTGAGGACATCACGATGCTCGAAGAACGCCAGCGGGTCAACGTTTACCGAAATCTCCGGAAGGCCGGCATCCAGTATTCCGTGGCTCAGGACGGAACGGTTCGACAATACGAGTATGAGGTCATGCTTAAGGACGTTCGTTTTAAGCACGCCAATCCAGACCAGCTGAGTGCGGTCAGATCCGGTCCGAGACAGGTCTGCCAATGGGTCTCCGGATTGTACATCCCCCGCGAAGAACGCGATGGCGTCCGCGATCAGTGCTTCTGGACCAGGATCAACTCGGATCCGAAGAAGGTCAATGGCTTCGTGTCGTCCGTCACCGACCGTCAAATCAAATC
>CAIXQV010000083.1 GCA_903921605.1 uncultured Planctomycetaceae bacterium
GCCAGTTCCGGAAATCATTGCTCCGGCTGAGGATGCTGCCAGTACAGGTCGCCGTACTGCTTTAGCGAAATGGATGACGAGTCCACAGAATCCGCTGACATCGCGAGTCATGGTTAATCGTTTGTGGCAGTTTCACTTTGGACGCGGAATTGTCAGGACCTCGAGTGACTTTGGATTTCAGGGAAGCAAGCCGACGCATCCGGAGTTGCTAGATTGGCTGGCAGCTAGATTCGTGGAAGAAGGCTGGTCGATGAAGTCCATGCATCGTCTGATCATGAAGTCTGCGGCCTATCAGATGAGTTCTCGCGGACGTGAAGACGCTCTGGCGAAAGACGCCACGAACGATCATCTGTGGCGATTTGATATGCGTCGTCTGTCGGCCGAAGAGATTCGAGACTCGATTCTTTGGGCCAATGGAACACTGTCGGCCGATTGCATGTTTGGGCCTTCGATCTATACAAAGATTCCGGACGAGGTCAAAGCGGGCCAGTCACAACCAGGTGCTGGCTGGGGAGTTTCGTCGCCGGAAGATGCAGCTCGACGAAGTATCTACATCCATGTCAAACGGTCCTTGTTGGATCCGATGCTGGAAAGCTTTGACATGGCGGATACGGATCAGACATGTCCGGTCCGCTTCGTAACGACTCAGCCGACTCAGGCTTTGGGGCTCCTGAACAGCGAATTCATGCAGGAGCAGGCGAGCATGTTTGCCGAGATGGCCGCCGAGCAACATCCGGAGTCGCTGGAAGCTCAGGTGCGAATGGCTTTGCGCCGAGTCACTCAACGGGAACCATCTCAGGAAGAAGTGAATCGCGGACTGGACTTGATCAGCAGTCTGGAGAAGGAGAACGATCTTTCGCCGGAGAAGGCTCGTAAGTACTTTTTCCTTGTGGCCCTGAACCTAAACGAGTTCTTGTATCTGGACTGAGACAATAATCCTGGCCAACCCTCAGGGGAGGTTAAAGCCGGCGGCATGGGTTGTTTGGGGAGACGTGAAATCCTCGGGCCGCAAAGTCTGGTCGGTTTTCGTGGGCACGGCGACGTTCAAGACGACCGGGGATTCCGGGCAAACTGAGAAACTCGCCTTCCCCCATTCGGCGGATTCTGCTACTTCTTAGAGCACATGCGCCGTTCATGAGTTCCGCGGGAGGTGGGACGATGACAGGATTGGCCCGGCGCGGGAAGGGATTCCCATGCAAAGTTCATTATGGAAGCTGTTAACAGCTGCTGGCATTATTGGCATAGGTACGCTCGTCGTTCTGGAAGTCCAGAATCGACTGCCGGCGCGCAATTCGACCGTCAACGGGGTGACTGTGCAGTCGACGGGAACGGAAATCTCCGTGACTCCCGACGCTACGACTCCGTTTGATGAAGAATTGGCTGCCGCGTCAATTGCTGACGGCGCGAACAGTCCGGACAAATTTGACGGTCCCGGGGCTGGTGTGGGACGGCCGGCGCCTCCGGCGAATAACAGCCAGTTCTTTGGTGCAGCCGAAGAGCGGACCGTTCATAAAGACGAATTGACAGACAACGCCAGTCCGTTCGCTGTCTCCCTGACGGAGCCCGAAGAGAGTGACTCAACAGAGTTGCCGGCGGCCGGTGAAGCAGTCTCAGCAGACTTCGACACAGCTGTCACCTCTGCCTCTCCCAGCACGACTGCAAAGACCTCCGTGAAGGCCGCCAGCTTTCATCCTGATGGAGCTTCGGCGGCTGGGTCAACAATTGCTGCAGGTGACTCGGTCCCCGTGATGGAACTTCCGGCGGCAAATGATGATGCGCCAGTGATCCCCTTTCCTAATGAAATCGCTGCAACAAACGCAGCTGCACCAATTGCGGCAGGTACTGCAGCAAAAGACAACAAGTCTTCGGACAAGAAGACGATGATGTTCTTTCCTAATGGAGGAAAGAAGGAGCAAAAGGCAGCCTCATCTCCGACAGCATCAACGACAACCCCCGTGAAACCGACTGCTGCAACTGGCACTGGCAACACTTTGTCTGCTTCAAATGCTGCTCCCGTGGCTACGGTTGATTTGCAGCCGACACCGACAATCGACGCTGATGTTCCACCAACGACGTTTGCATCAGACGCCGCTTCGACTGCTACAAAGGTTCCAAAGACGGCTTCCGCTCCGAAGCCAGTCCAATCTGTCCGAAGAACTTCAGCTTCATCGGATGAGCCATCCCTGTTTCTGCCTGATCCGGTACCGGATGTGACGAGCCCTCCAGTATCGAACCCTCGAACTCCGAGTCGGAGCCTTGATGAGGAGATACCGAGTTTCGAGCCAGCTCCTTTCGATGCGGATCCTGAAACGACAGATACTCCGGCTGCACCTCTGTCGGGGACTCCGATGGAAGACGAAGAAACGCTGCCGTTTATGCCAGATGAGCCATCGGAGCCAGCACTGGATCCTCTGGACCCAGCGGATGTTCCTCTGCCATCAACGGGTGGGTCTGAGCGGGATCGTGAATCTGAACCGGATGATTCCGGCAGCCCGTTGCCTTTTGAACCAGACCCGGCAACTCCGCGTCGAGATGACTCACAGCCGCTGCCAGCCGCCGATGATCTCCCGGATCGAGTCACTCGTCCGGGACGTGATCGAGAATCGAATACTCCGGAATCGACCCGCACCGTTTCCGAGGTGATGCGGCCTCAATTGACCATTCAGAAGAAAGCTCCCAACACTGCGACCGTTGGCGTCGCTCATGATTATACAATCCTCGTCACGAACGAAGGCGCATCATCGGCTTATGACGTGGTTGTGGATGATGAACTTGGTGGAGCCGCAGAGTTCGTGCAGTCGAAGCCAGTCGCCGAATACAACCGCGCTTCCGATCAGCTCACCTGGAGTTTCCGCGAACTTCGGGCGGGTGAAAAGAAAGAGATCACCGTTCGTATTCGCCCAACAGGCGAAGGAACTCTTGATGGTGTCGCGACCGTAAAGTTCAAAGCTCAGGTTAAGTCTGCCACCGTGATTACCGCTCCAAAACTGGAACTGGAGCTGACAGGACCGAGCGAAGTGAAAGTCGGTGACGAAGTTCAACTGACGTACTCGATCAGAAATCGTGGATCAGGCGATGCTTCAAACGTCGTTCTGCGGAGCGTGCTGCCTCCGGGATTGAAACATCCTGAAGGTGGCGACCTTGAGTATGAGATTGAAAATCTGCCCGCTGGCGGTTCAGAAAGTGTTGATCTGACTGTCATTGCGGCTGAGCCGGGCGACTTGATTCTTGTCTCCGCTGAAGTGACCTCTTCGGGGATCTCGGCGGCCAAAGCCAAGACCGAAATCGAAGTGGTGGGAGCTCAGCTGACACTGGAACGATTGGGTCCGGAGCGTCGCTATGTCGGACGTTCTGCGACTTATCAGAACATCGTGACGAACGATTCCAAGTTCGAAGCGATTAATGCGACGGTTGTTGAAGAGGTGCCTCAGGGCCTGCGATTTGTCTCTGCCAGCGGTGGCGGCGTTTACAATCCGGACAATCGCCGCATTCAGTGGTCGGTTCCTAAGCTGGCAGCTGGCAAGCAGTTGGTGCTGGAAGTCGAACTGATTGCGGAAGAAGCCGGACAGATGGAAACGATCGTTGAAGTGACCGAGAACGCCGGCTTCAGAACTCCGCTGACCGAAAACACAATCGTGATTGTTGAAGATCTGCACAATGTCACGGCTGATATCAGTCGTCAGGATGAACCTGTTCAGGTTGGCGAACGATTTGGATTTACGGTGACGATCGACAATCGCGGCACAGCGGTGGCTCGCAATGTGGAAATGTCCGTTCAGGTGCCAACAGAACTAAAAGTTCTGGCGGCAGGTACGCGGCAGATTCCAGGAAAACTGATGGCGGGCAACGTTGTGAAGTACAACCGAGTGCTCGAGATCGGGCCGAACGAACAGATGACATTCCAGCTGACTCTGCAGGGACAGCAGGCTGTCAAGAACGCGGTTGTAGAGGCGTTTCTGAAGTACGACGAAATGCAGAAGCCACTGATCGTTTCCGAATCCGTGACGGTCTACGATGACCGACCATAGGATTGGTGGTTTAGCAAACACCAACAGTGATCACCTGAGCCTGAGCCTTTAGACGAATAGTTTCCGTCGATTCGGCTAGTGTCCCTTAATTCGTAGTGCCGACTTCAGTCGGTAAAAGGCCCCTGACTCGCACTGAAATGCTGGCGTAAGCCAGCACTACGAGCGAAATCGAACGGCCGCTGCCGTTGAATTACTTCTCCAGCAGATCGCTGTCGACCAGCCACTCCGTCAGCCGCTGAGGCCACAACCCGGCGGCTGTTTTTGAGTCTGGCCGGAATCCGAAGCCGTGACCAGCGTTCGAATAGATATGAAGCTCAGCGGGAACTCCGGCGGCTTTGTACTTGAGGTACAAGTCCGCCATTCCCAGAGCGATGTCGTCTCGATCCTTTGCTCCCAGAGCAATAAACGCTGGCGGCATACCGGTGGAAACCGTAAAGCGGCTCGAACTACCCGGATAAATCAGCACCTGAAAATCCGGACGACAGCTTGCTCTTTCAATTGCGTCGACAGCATCCGGGTTGCCATTATCGGATTGCATGGCACTCAACGCGGCCAGTTCACCTCCGGCAGAGAAGCCCAGAATGCCGATTCGATCAGGGCGAATCTTCCATTCTTCGGCCCTCGCACGAACCAGTCGCAGAGCGCGGCGAGTGTCGGCCATGGCATGGTCATCAACGGTGTATGGTGAACCTTCTTCGCGAGCCAATCGATAACGCAGGACAAAGGCGGCGATGCCCTGCTCAGCGAACCATTCTGCCAGGCTGTCGCCTTCATGCCCGAGGCAAAGAACTCGATGCCCGCCGCCCGGAGCAATAATGATAGCGGTTCCCGTGGCTTTGTCGGGCGCCGGAAGAAATGGCGTGATCGAGGGATCATGCACATTGGACACGTTGCACTTCCCTGGCCCTTCGTCAACCTTCTCGGGCTCCTGCTTTCGACTCTCCGATCCCGGAGCGCCGTTTGGCCATAACTTGATGGCGTCGGATGATTCTGGCTTGTTAGCTGCGACCGAAACGTGGCCGGAGGTTATTGTCATCCAGCAAGAAAGCAACAGGAGTGTTTGAAGCGAGTGACGAATCATTGTGAGGTTTCCCTTCAGTCGGGTGTGGAAGAGTCGAAGCCCGGGTTATGGAACCAGCATGGGGCTCAATCAACGTAGACAAATTCGTTGGAGTTCAGGAGAGCAAGGCAGGCGACTGCGAGATCTCGCTGGCTCAGCAGATGAGTTGCTGCGTCTGATTCGGAAGCGGATGGAGAACGTCCCAGAGCGATCTGAAACAATCGCTGAACCTGTTCAGTCGCACCGTCCCCGGCGTCCACGCGGATTCGCTCAGCCAGATGGACAGACTGCTGTCGCATGAACTCGTTATTCAACAGCGCCAGAGCCTGCAGTGACGTCGTCGTGATATTTCGAGATGGCGTCAGATTTGCCGCGTTCGGGCAGTCCAGTGTCGCCATAAACTGATCCGGAGTCGTCCGAACGACAAACCGGTACACGCTGCGTCGCCAGAGTTCGGGCTTGTCCGCGGTGATGTACTTGTAAACCGGCGCGTACTCTTCTTGATACTCAAAGTCGCGATAGCCGGGGCCATACATGGTCGTATTCAGCTTGCCGCTGACCGCCAGCACGGAGTCTCGCAGAGATTCCGCATCAATGCGACGAGCATGTTGACGCCACAAGAGCCGATTGCCGGAATCCAGTTGATGAGCTTTCGCGACACGAGCCGTGTCGGCAGGATGTGATGATTGTTGATAGGCCCGGCTCAGGCAAATTCGGCGATGCAGTTTCTTCAGAGACCATCCGTCGCGTTGAAACTGATCGGCCAGCCAGTCAAGTAGTTCCGGATGCGATGGCAGGCTGCCGCCAAGACCAAAGTCGCTGGGAGTATCGACCAGACCTGTTCCAAAATGATGATGCCACAACCGGTTCACGATCACTCGCCGAGTCAGCGGATTGTTCTCGGAGCAGATCCAGTTCGCCAAGGCGATGCGCCGTTCGGAATCTGGCAGTGTTGAGTCGCCAAAGGCCGATTCCAGATTGGAAATGCAGGAGATTGTGCCGGGGGGCACTTCGTCGCCATTTTGTTCCGGATCGCCGCGAAGCTGGACATGAACGGCGGGAGGTGTTTCCGAAACCGTGGCATAGACCTTAGCAGGCTCTGGCAGGCTCTTGAGCTGATCCTGAAGCTCGGCCACTCGCTTTGTAGCGATGGCAATTTTGCCTGCATCTGGATTGCTGGAGGCAGTTTCCAGTTGAGCATCTGCGAAGCAAATCTGATCGTGCCCGATGTCGTTTCCATGATCGGTCGCCATCAATGTCAGGAATCTGACAGAGGCCGGAATCGCCAGCGAGATGTCCTGAAGACCATCGTCTCTTCCAAGGCCCAATCGTTCAAACTTCTTCTGGCCATCCAGCAGCACAAAAACGCTGGCGCCGGCTTTTGGCGTCTGCCCGAAGTAACCGACCTGAGCTCGCAAGGTGACGTCAGGCGACATCCCCGCCGCGCGAAGTTCATCGAGATCAAAAGTGATTGCGGCATTGGCATGAAGAGACAGCAACGAGTGCCCCTCAGTGCTGAAATCGACATCGCTCAACGAGGTCGAGAATTGAGAATTCACGGGACCATTTCGAATCGCATCCCACGCTTTGCCGCCAGTGTCAGGGACGTCCTTTGCAGTCAATCCTGTCGACGAGATAACGACGTCGCCGGATGCTTCTCCATCGGGAATAGCGACACCGTCAATAAATGGTAGTTCTGAAACAGCGAACGCATTTGTCTTTGCGGATTCCAGAGAACCGCGTCGTTCATTCGTGGCTTTTCCAGAGGATGGATCCACGGCGAAGCCTGATTTCCCGGTGCCACGGCCGTTTCCTCCGCCGACGATATCCGCGAGGCTCCAGCCATCACCTCGGAGTTTCGAGAGTTCTGTTCTTGCATCGTCCAGACTTTTTTCCAGCTCCGTTTTCTTTGCGGCCAACTGCTTTTGTTCGTCTGACGAGACGATGCGATCAGCTCGGCGAACGCCGGCAAACACAGACGTCAGAGAGTAATACTCCTTCTGTGAAATCGGATCGAGCTTGTGATCATGACATCTCGCACAGTTGATCGTCACGGCACAAGCGGAGGTCATGACCTGCGTCAGCATGTCATCCAGATCATCAGCCCGAGCGAGGCGTTTCAGAACTGGGCTGGGGGTTTCAGCCTGTCCCACAAAGTCCCATGGACCGGCGGCCAGGAAGCCAGTGGCAATGACCGCATCGGGATCGGCTGGCCGCAAAGCATCGCCGGCAGTTTGGTCGCGGAGAAACTGGTCGTATGGCATGTCGTTGTTGATCGCTCGGATCACCCAGTCGCGGTATGGCCAGGCGTTGTCGCGACGCTGATCGCGTTCAAAGCCATGCGTGTCGGCGTAGTGAGCAATATCCAGCCAATGTCGAGCCCAGCGTTCGCCGTAATGCGGCGACGCCAGAAAAGTGTCGACCAGTGTCTCGTAAGCGCTCGGACCCGGATCGGCAACGAACGTCTGAATCTGTTCGGGTGTTGGTGGCAGACCCAGAAGATCGAACGACAAACGACGAATCAAGGTCCGTCGATCGGCGGGTTCAGAAAGATCGAGCTGATGTTTTGAAAGCTCTGCCAGAATGAAGCGATCGATCTCCGTGATGGCTGAGGTTGGGGCATTTGATGAGACCACATCGGTCGGAGGCTGCGTAGTCTTGATGGGTTGCCAGGCCCAGTGTTGCAGCCGAGGATCGATAGTTGCAGAACGATCGTGGTCGGTTTCGGGCCAAACGGCTCCGTTAGCAATCCAGCGACGCAGGAGTTCGATTTCTGAAGCGGTTAGCGCGGCTCCCTCTGGAGGCATCCTTATTCCCGGATCGGCGCTGGTGATTCGCTGGATAAGAGAGCTGTTTTCTGGCTGGGCCGGGTTGATGACAAGGCCGCCATCGCCGCCTCGAAACGCAAACGACTTGGCATCCAGTCGGAGCCCGCTCTTCTGAGTTTCCGCGCCATGACAACTTCCGCAATGCTTGGTCAGCAGCGGCCGAATCTGAAGTTCAAAGTTGATCTCATCGGCTGCAGCAATATTGGCCACGGCAAGCAGAATCAAAGCACTGCAGAATGTTCGCCCAGTAGTCTGGAGAAGTGCCGACATAATAGAAACAGTCCCAGATGGATGTAGGCCGGACCGAGCGGAGCGAGTACCGGCAGATGACTACTTCAAGACCTGCCTCAGCCCAGCTGCCTTTGCTGCGGTTTCCGGATCTTCGTATGGCAGTGCTTTCAGGAACTCAACCAGATCTCCAACTTCGCTGGACGTCAACTGGCTTGTTGTTCCATGCTTATCGCCTTTATTGGCCGTCGTCAGCAGCTCTTCCAGCGTTGCGGCTTTGCCATGATGCAGGTAAGGCGCGGAACGATAAACACCGAGCAGCGTTGGAGTGTCATAAGCATGGCTCATGAGCTCCGTGGGATCATCCTCACCGGTTCCCACATCATGCTTGACGAATTCGGCGACACTCTTCGGCTGAGAATCACTGAAGACCGGACCGGAATGGCAGGTAGCACATTTCGTTGCACTGGAGAAGAACAGTTCTTTACCGCGTTTCGCAGCGTCGCTGAGACCATTCTTCGCGTGCGGGCTCATTGGGAATTTATGTGAGTTGGTGTAGGCGGCCATCGCATCAAGAGCTTTGCTGCGACCACTGATGGGGTCGGCCAGCGCTTCCGGCAACGATCCTTTTAGCAGTCCCTGTCCCTGCATCAGTTTGCCTCGAACGGTATGTTCAAAGTCCTGGACCTCATCGCGATCAGCGGACCAGTGCACGGGATGAGTCCACGAGAGCCCGGCCAGCGGTTGAGTACTTCGCAGACCTTCTGGCTGCTGCCACGTCCGACCATCCGCATCACCATCCGGATGACAGCTTGAGCAGGAAATCCAGTTGCGAGAAGACATTGGTTGAAGCGCTGTGTAGAACAATTGTTTTCCCAGCAGCAGTTCTTCTCCCAGCGGGTTCTTAGTCACTACGACACGAGCTTTCGGATTGCCGTCGGCCAGGCTGTATTCGACCACTTCAAAGTCGAGAGCATTGTAGATCACGACAGACTTGCCGTCCGGAGCGAAACGAACAGCGCGGGGATTGTTGCCGAGTCGCAGGCCGCCGTCGTAGTCCAGTTCCACAAAGTCGTCGCCCACAATGCGGCACAAGTACAGATCGTTGGTGCCAGCGAAGACAACTGCCAGCTGTTTTCCGTCGGCAGACACGTCGCAGTCCCATGGATTGGCTGTGACTCGTGCGCCACGCAGCGAATCCATCGGAACTCGTAATCGAGTCCCGGCTTTTTCGCCAGTCAAACGCGCGACGGACGCATAGGGGAAGATAGACCCGTTTCCGTGTGCGGCTGTAACTCGGGAGCGAATGTGCGTGAAGTAAGCTTTCTTGTCGCCCGGTGCCAGAACAACCTGGCGGCTCAGGTTGTCAGTTGAAGCGCCATCCCAGGTCTGCTCCATCTTCCCATCTGCGGCGGAGACTTTTAAAAGTCGCGAGGTCAGATATTCCGTCACCAGCAGAAAGCTGTTGTCCGCGCTGATCGCCAGACCTCGCGGCATCTGGCCGGCGGACCATGTTGCATCGATCGTGCCGGTCTCCGAGTTGATCTTCAGAAGCTGCCCGGGATACTCGAGAGTTACAAACAGCGACTTGCCGTCGGAGTTACTGACGACACCATAGGGCTCATCGAACACGTCGATAGTTTTTGTGATCTCGCCTGTTTCGCCATTCAGGATGACGACCTTATCGTCGCCGTAGACACAGCAGGCCAGGTTTTTGGAACTGCCAATCCAGGCAACTCCTTCAGGGTGTGAACCAACGGGCGTTTCGTGAAGTACTGTCAGCCCGGGCCAGCTCATGATCGTGACGGAGCCACTATCACGATTGGAACACGCGACCATACTGCCGTCGCTGCTGAAATTCAGCAGTCCGGCAGACCGAGTTTGCGCCTGAGCCTCTGGCGCTTCCAGAATCGCAATGGCCAGGCAAACAAGAGCCGCCTGAAGAAATGATCGGGAGAGAGCCATGGAGGGATTCCGGTATGCGAACAATGGGGCGGGATCTTTGGTGACGGGCCGGCAGGCCAAAATGGTGTTATGGTCCCTGCCCTTCTTACACGGATGGTGTAGCAGAAGGCCATCGATGTCAACGTGCTGCAGGAAAACAACGCCCGTGCAGCTTCGGGGAGAAGGCTTTTCTTTTCAAAGCCGGGGATTCACACTGTGCAGCAACGTTTGAAATCGTTTTTGTGCGAGGCGATATCAGACTAGCAAATTAAACCACAGAGGTCGCAGAGAACACAGAGTTGAGTCATAACAGAGTTGAGCCATAGAGGTATTAAAAACCTGTTTGAACGCAGAGGTCGCTGAGGAGCGCAGAGAAAAGGCTGAAACGGCAGGGCGTGTTTCCGTAAGCGTTCAGGAAATTCCTTGTGATGACGTGGCTTCCTCTGTGCTCTCTGTGACCTCTGTGGTGAAAAACTTGCTGCCACAGAATCTGTTGGGTTTTCGGCGATTCCTACGCCAATACCCGCGTCCCGCTGCTTCCCTTCCTTTCGTTCCTGATCCAATCCCACTGGTTTCCTGGAGTGCTCATCAATGCTGCGTCAGATCCTGACTGGTCTTTTGCTGATAGCAATCTTTTCGCCGACGGCTCGTGCGGCCGATCAGCGTCGGAATGTGCTGTTCATTATCTCCGATGATCTGAACAACCTCCTGGGCTGTTACGGCGATCCCATGGTGAAGACGCCCAATATTGACCGACTTGCAGGTCGAGGCGTTCGATTCGACCGTGCCTACTGCGCGTTTCCGTTGTGTGGTCCCAGTCGCAATTCGATACTGACCGGGCTCTATCCCAACAGCACGGGCATTCAGACCAATGGCCTGGTTTTTCGTCAGACGATTCCCAACCAGTTGAGTATGTCTCAGACGTTTCGGCAGCAGGGATACTTCGCGGCTCGCATCGGAAAGTTGTATCACTACAACGTTCCGAACTCGATCGGCACCAATGGTCACGATGATCCGGGCTCATGGGAACTGGAACTGAACCCGGCCGGAGTGGACCGACTGGAAGAGCATCCGCATATCACAAGTCTGATCCCAAACCAGTTTGGCGGAACGCTCAGCTGGTATGCGTCGCCAAAAGGTGATGAGCATCATACGGATGCAATAATGGCCAAAGATGCGGACTGGGTTCTGGAGCGATGCTCGCGAGACAAGCAGCGTCCGTTCTTTCTGGCGGTTGGATTCTTTCGACCTCATACACCGTATGTTGCTCCTCAACGTCCATGGTTCGACATGTATGACGTCAATCAAATGCCGGTTGTGGAAGGAGTCGAAGAAGACCGCGCGGATATTCCGGAGGCCGGACTCGGCAGTCAGAAGAAAGAACAGAACACGATGACTGATGAGCAGCGGCGTCAGGCTCGCCAGGCTTACTACGCCAGCATCAGCTTTATGGATGCACAGGTTGGACGAGTCATCGAGTCACTGGATCGTCATGGTCTCGCCGAGAATACCGTGATCGTGTTTACCAGTGACCATGGTTATCACATGGGTGAGCATGGACTGTGGCAGAAAATGAGTTTGTTCGAAGAGAGTGCTCGCGTTCCGATGTTGATTGTTGCACCGGGAGCAGGCAGTGCCGGTGGAGTCGTTTCAGCCCCCGTTTCGCAGGTTGATTTGTTCCCGACGCTGGCTGAATTGTGCGGAGTCACTCCGCCGACCAATCTGCAGGGACAGAGCCTCGTTCCGATGCTGAAGGATAATGCTCAGACCGGCCGCGGCTGGGCTTTGACTCAGGTGACTCGAGGCGGTGGTGGTGGACAGCAGAAGAACAAGAAGGCTGCAGAAGCTTCAGGCAAGTCGAACCCGGCTGCAAATGACGGGCGGTACTTCGGCTACAGTCTCCGCACAGAGCGTTGGCGTTATACGGAGTGGGATGGCGGTCAGAAGGGACGAGAACTCTACGATCACGACTCCGATCCCCGGGAGCTGACAAATCTGGCCGACCATGCAGACCACAGCAAAACTGTGGAACAGCTAGCAACGCTGATGCGCGAGGCGGTGAAGACGACGCTTCCTGCTTCGGGCGAGATTCCGGAAGTTCAGGCGGGATTGTGGGCTCCGCTGCTGACGGAACCTTGAAAGAATCAACCGTTGATGTCGGAAACCCGCCATACGTTTTTGTGAGGATGCTCATACCATGACGTCGAGATGCAGTGTAACCCCCAGGTAACAATCGGGCGTTGCGCTGACAGCCGCTGAGCCATCGAAAAGGTCGTGTGGGATGATGCTGAAGGATACAACAAACTTAAGAGCAGGTGATTTCGCGGAACTTCAGGGTGCGCGCGGCATCGACGGCACCCTGCATGGAGATTGTTCTGATGAGGCCGTTCAGCGGCTTTATGATCGACAACGCAAAGCTGCGCAAATGCTGAACTGTCTGACAATTCGGGAGCGGCAGGTGATGCAGCTTGTGACAAGCGGGCTGCCCAACAAAACAGTGGCCCATCAGTTGCAGCTCAGTGTGAAAACGGTGGAGAAGCATCGAGGACGGCTCATGAAAAAACTCCGCCTGCATAGCATGTGTGAGCTGTTCCGATTCTGGTTTGTGCTGACGTGGGACGAACTACTTCAGACGGAACGTCAGGGTCTCTGAGGACTGTCTCCAGGCATACCTGTGAGCCAAATGACGCCAGCCACGGGTGATAGTGTTCTTTCCGACTGTTGCCGGCGGCTAGCACCGATCGGCTCACTACGGTAACACTCAGGTTTACGTTCGGCTTATCGTTGGGAGAGCAGCGTTAGTTTGCTGGGCCAGCCGGACTGTTGCGAAGATAGGCAGCGGTGGGTTCGCATAGTGATTTTAACAGTGAGACTACTTCTCGGGCCACGCGCAGGTTCTGATTGAACAGAGCATGTTTTTGCTCGGCGGCCACAGCAGTTACTTGAAGCCCCGCGCGTTTTGCAGCGATGCGAATTCTTGCCAGCTCGAACCAATGACTGACAATGATGACTCTCTTGTCGGATTCGGCATCAGTCGCTGATGCCGCAACGTGAATTGCGGATTGGATATCTCCGCTCTCCGAATTCACATCGATCTTTTCCTCCGGCACTTTGGATTCTAAAGCGAGAGCTTTCATTGCCTGAGTTTCAGAGCTGCCAGCAAGCAGCAGTCGATCTCCGGATTTCTCGGTGATCAGACGACAGCCCGTGGCAACTCGGTCGATCAATTCCTCAGAGAGTTCCCCGTTTGCGGGGAGTTGGCCACCGATGACCAAAACCGTCGGCACGGATTCCGCCGGTTTCACATCGGGCAGGCCTCCGGATTGAACCGTTACAATTGCAAAGCAGAGAACGGTCAGGATCAAACTGACGAAGATTGCAATCCACGACGAATGTCCTCGAGCTGTATCAGAATTGCCTGCCAGAATTCCCACAGCCGATACGGCGAACAGCATCAGTATTCCCAGCGGCTGAACCATGGCCGTTGTACGATCAGGCTCGGAAGCAATTCGGGAGATTTGCCAGAGTTCTCGCCCGCAGAAACCTGAGAAGACCGCGACAAATAGGAAAGTGGCGAATTGGACAGGTCCCGGCAAAGCTGGACGCATCCCGAACATGAGCAGAGACGTCGAGGCCATTGCCAGCATCGTGATCCCCATTGGTTGAGACAGCGGACGGAGATCTGTCAGCCAATTTTCGACGGCACTGGTGGAATAAACGAAAACCTCCATCAGATTCAGACCCAGCAGAATCGCCAGTCCGAATCCGGCTCCGCGCGAAACGGCCAGCCAGCCGGGAGCCGGCAGGTTTGCAAATCGTTTCAGAGCAGGAACATCCGTCTTCACTTCGATCATCCTTGGGTTTTGGTTCGCCGTCAGCGGTCATCCTACCGCAAATCACGCTCGTTGACAGACTCAGGATCGGCTATTCTTTGGCACTGGTGGCGACGGAAAAAGTGTCGTCAGACGGGCAGAATTCTCCAACAGAAACCGGCTGGACCTCGTAAAACACGCAGGAAAGGCCTCGAAATGCTTAGAATGTCCGAGTCGGACGCAGAAGACCTGTCACTCGACGCAGCGGATTCGCCTGAAAATGGCGAAGCTCCGTCCGCGAGCGAAGTGCGCTTGGTCCATGCGGCTCGAAACGGGGATCATGACGCATTTGGGGAGCTTGTTCTGCGGTACGAACGCCGCGTGCTCAAGGTTGTGCGACGATTTGTGCTGGATCTTGAGCAGGCGACGGATCTGGTGCAGGAGTCGTTTCTTCGGGCGTTCGAGCGAATTGAACAGTTCGATCCCGCTCGACGATTTGGTCCCTGGTTGTTCCGGCTGGCTGTGAACCTGACTTACGATCACCTGCGAAAGGTGCGACGTCGGGGGCGATGGTCCTTGTTTACGGACGTGGGGCAGGATCGCCCGTTGGACCCATCCATCGCTGATCCTCGCGGCGACATTGATCTGTCGCAGGAAGTGCAGATAGTGTTGGCCGAGATTCCTGAGGCTTATCGGACCGTGTTGATTTTGCGAGATCTGGAAGGCTTTTGCACATCGGAAGTCGCCGCGATTACGGATCGCAGTGAAGCCACGATTCGCTGGCGACTGGCGGAAGCTCGCAAGATGTTTAAGGAATCGTGGGAGCGGCGAGAACGGCGTTCGAGCCGGGAAAAGGCCGCATCGGATGAGTAATTAAAATTCTGTTCTGAGTGTTGATCGCTGAGTAGTCGCTGAATACGGGATGCCACTATGGAATGTTCTGACGCACGACATCTGATTCATCTGGACGTCGGGAATGACTTGCGGACGGAAGAAGAAACTCTGTTGGCCGGTCATATGGAACATTGCGGAGAATGCCGCGTGTATCACACCGAGACATCTCGAGCGATGAACGCCCTGTATGTTTTGCGAGATGACCCTGCGGCTCGACCTGAATCTGGTTCGGCAGCTCGATCTGTCTGGGCCAATGTGTCGCAGAAGATTCAACAGCGTCGGACAACCCCAGCGTTGGCTCGGCGATTCAACGTCCAGGTCGCAGCTCTAAGTGTGTGCTCGCTATCACTGGCCGTTGTGACCATTGTGCAGAGCTTGTCTGCGATGCGAGGTTCCTCGGAGCCGTCCGGCTACATGCTTTCTCAACCGGTATCCAATCTCAGTTCCCCGCAGCTTTATCAGCCGCACGGTCAGGGAATGCCCAACGAGCTCTACCGCCAGCAGCAATCGCAGCCGATTCCTGTGAAGAGCCCGCCGCAGTCGTTCTGAGGGCGTTTCTCCAGGGTTCCGATTTACGCAGGTCGATCTGTCTCAGATCGACAACCTCGGCCCGCGGTTTCAACCCCGCCGCATGCACTTCGCAGCCTATGGAACAGGGAACGGACCTGTTCTTTCTTTGCTGTCTTCCATGTGGCCGAGCACTTTTTTGGGCTCTAATCGGATCAAAAAGAGGCAGCTTGGCGATTTACTCGCTCGGACAAACATGCACAGCTTTCGCCTGAGGAAGGCGGCCGACACAATTGTCATGACGTCGTAGCGGTACCGCATGCATGGTATCTGAGCGTACCTCGGGGGTCCCAATGAGCTTCGATCTGAAAGAACTGAGAAGCCTCCCTATCGCAGAGAAACTGCGACTCGTGGAACTCTTATGGGACGATATCGGAGCTTCCGATGAACCCATCGTCCTGCATCCATGGCAAGCCACCGAAGTGGCCCGAAGGTCGTCAGAATTGAAGGCAGATCCGTCGATAGCCATTAGTCGCGAAGAACTTTGGCGACGCGTTGATGGCTAGCGAACTTCGGTTTCACCCGCTCGTTGCCATGGACCTGAAGGCCGCAGTTGGTTGGTACGACGAAATCTCACCAACGCTCGGTGATCGTTTTCGAGCTTCAGTGGAACAGCGTGTCGACTCCATTTCATTGTATCCAGAATCTTTTGGAATCGTGCTTATCGACGCTCGAGTGGCAAGAGTGTGAGGCTTCCCGTATCTGCTTCTGTTCGAGGTGAAGGCCGATGCAATCGAAGTTCTCGGCGTTTTTCATACCGCCTCAGATCCGTCGAAATGGAGATCGCGACTCCGCTGATGTGCAGGAGTGAGCGTACTGAACAGAGTGATTCTGGCGGAAGCTATTACAGACAATCGCCCTCCGCATCGATTGATAGCGGTCAATATACCAATGCAAAAGGCCTCCGAGATTAAACTCGGAGGCCTTTTGGTTTTGGCGGCTGAGCATGCCTTGAAACCACAGTTCGTGGGATCAAAGGCGGATACTCGTTATGCGTATTCGCGAGTCTTTTCGAGACCTGGCAGTGGGATTGGGTACTTGCCTTCGGCGTCGGCCATCAGTGGGGACTCGGATTCCAGAGTCAGCTTGTCGATGTCCGGTGCGAATTCATGTTCGCAGTTCATCATCTGCTCCAGAGTAATCTCCTGACCCGTATGAGCAGCCATGCGGCCCATCGAGGTCACAACGCTGGCCATGCAGCCGCGTTCGACTTCGTTGTACTTTTCATTGTTGCGGATGGCGGCAATCAAATGCTTCCATTCGTCAACGTAAGGATTGTTCTTTTCTGGCTGAGGAAACTCCCAAGCCAGATTCTTAGCGTCTTCGTTGTGCCCCTTGTAGATTCGAGCACGTGACGGCCAGTGTGATGCGGACGAGATAACTCCCAGCCCCTTGGTGCCGTGAGCGTAGCTGGCGAATTCCTGATGACAGCCGGGAATCGTACGGCCGTTGACGAACAATTTAGTGCCGTCGTCGAACGTATATTCCATCGAATAGTTGTCGAAGTTCTGATCGACATTGTCACCTCGATAATGACGTCCACCGTTGGCTTTGCAGCTCACCGGCCATGCGTTCTTCATCCAGCAGGACTCGTCGATGTTATGAATCAGGAAGTCGCTCACAGCGCCACCGCTGAGCCACAGGAAACCGTGGAAGCGGCTGATCTGATACAGCAGTTCGCTGACACCTTCCGGCTTTGGACCTGTGGCCGCTGTCCCGGTTGGACCTGCCATACGGTAGGCTCGCATCATGGTGATGTCGCCGATTTCACCGTTCTGAATACGATCGAACAATTCGCGGCGAGCTTCGCAGTGGCGGCACATCAGACCGACAGCAACCTTCAGATTCTTTTCGATCGCCTTGTCGTTCAGAGCCAGCATGCGTTTCGTGGTTGGGCCGTCGACAGTGACGGGCTTCTCCATGAATACGTTCAGGCCTTTCTCGATCGCGTAGGTGTAGTGGACCCAGCGAAAGGCGGGCGGAGTTGTCAGAATCACAACATCACCAGGCTTCAGAACATCCATGGCCTGCTTGTAAGCGTCGAAGCCGATGAAGCGTCGTTCTGGTGGCACGTCCAGCTTGCCGCTTTCGCCGTGTTCTTTGCTAAGGTTGCCGTGGCTGGCATCGAGATTCTTTTGGAATACGTCGGCCATGGCCACGATCTTGAGGGGACCGTTATCGACGGACAGAGCATTGCCAGCCGCTCCGGTTCCGCGTCCACCGCAGCCAACCAGAGCGATGGAAATCGTGTCGTCCTGAGAAACGTACATGCCGGAGGCAACGTTGCTCAAAGTGGCTGTCACTGCGGCCGCCGTTGCAGATGTCTTGAGGAAGTCTCGTCGTGAGGCTCCGCTGGAAGGTGAGGTCATGAAATGCTCCGCGTTCATTAGGAGGTGGGAGTTCCGGCGGATTTGCGGAGGCAGATTCGTCGGAGGAAGTTGTTGGGAATCAGCAGGATTCAACCATGTCGCAATCCTGGCAGGCCACATATTATTGCCAGCATTGCACGCGAAAGAAAGCACGACGAGCCGCGAACCAACGACAGCCCACAATTTGAATGCGTGCACGCCTATCGAGACGCTAACCAGAGGCTACGGACGAGACGTGTGTGTCAAAAGTCTGATTTCATCGTGGGGCAGGTTTGTAACCTGCCTCTGAAGCATGTTCGGCAGGTTACAAACATACCCCCACGACTTTTGACGCACCTATCGCTGCAAAATCCGCGGCCTTGCCCGGGATTCAAACCACTGCCTGATCGATGTAATCGTAAAACACGTTGCGCTGGCGAGGAATGTAGCCGACGTTCTCGATGCAGCGACGGATGGTTTCGATGGTCAGATGGTGAACCGTTCCGGCCTGGGAGACGACGTTTTCTTCGATCATCAGACTACCCATGTCGTTTGCACCAAAGAGCAATGCGAGCTGGCCGACTTTTTCTCCCTGAGTGACCCAGGATGACTGAATGTTGGGCACATTGTCGAGATAGAGACGGCTGATCGCCTGAGTTTTTAGGTACTCAAAAGCACCGGCCGGAGGGATGTGAGCCATGTCGGTGTTTTCAGGCTGGAAGGTCCAGCAGATAAACGCCGTGAAACCACCGGTCTCGTCCTGCAACTGGCGGACTCTATCGAGATGTTCGATTCGCTCGGCCAAAGTTTCCACGTGGCCGAACATCATGGTCGCTGAAGACTTGCCGCCCAGTTCATGCCACACACGCATGACGTCGAGCCAGTCATCAGACAGGACCTTGCCGCGAGTAATCGCTGTGCGCACGCGGTCAACGAGAATCTCGCCGCCACCACCGGGAAGACTGCCGAGGCCGGCTTCCTTGAGTCGTTCCAGAACCGTTTTCAGAGGCAGCTTGCTGATCTTCGTGAAGTGATAAATCTCCGGGGGACTGAACCCGTGAATATTCACTTGTGGATAATGCTGGCGAAGAGTTCGCAGCATATCCTCGTACCATTCCAGCGGTAGCTTGGGATGCAGGCCGCCCTGTAACAGAATTTGATCGCCACCCAGAGCAACGGTTTCCTCAATCTTCTTCAGCAGCACTTCCATAGGAAGCACATACACTTCCGGATGATTGGGTGGCCGATAGAACGCACAGAAATCGCAAACCGCAGTACACGCATTTGTGTAGTTGATATTGCGATCAATGTTGTAGGTACGAAACGGCTCGGGATGCATGCGCATCGTCACAGCGTTCGCCGCGGCACCGATTGCCGCCAGGTCGTTGGACTGCAGCAGCGCGAGGCCTTCTTCGGGAGTGAGTCGGTCACCAGCAACAGCTTTATCAAGCAGTGATGAGATCTCGATAGACGATGTCGACATTGGGTTTCACCAGATTATGCTGAGCGGCAAGCTCGCTGAACAGCTTCAGTCCGCTTCGCTCGGCTGAAGTCAAATGGTAGTGAAGATTCCGAGTGAGATAGGTGTGTGCAAGGGTCTCTGAGATGCCAAGTCGGGGTGCTTCTTCCCGAGCGATATCCGCCACGTTGGCAATCCCGAGATCACGAGCGTGAGACAACGCTTCGTCGACGCCTTCCGTGTTGACTTCGCGACGAGCCACCCACATCGCAAAGACGAACGGTAGACCGGTCCAGTCATACCAGAACTGTCCAAGGTCCATGACTTCCGTGAAAGACTCTTCCGGGCTGTGCATTGCACGATCGCCAATCAGCAGGACTGCATCTGCACTGCTGTCTGTCGTGGTCGATTCCATACGAAGCGGTTCGGTCTTCGGGATCACACCGTAACGTTCTGCCAGAATCACTTTCGTCAGCGCAGCGCTGGTCCGAGAACCTTCGTCGAGAGCCAGCGTCCGAATTTGTCCCGGGTGAACTCGGCAATAAAGTTTCACGCTCAACACTTCACCGCGAGCTGCCACGCAGGCGTCGGAAATCACTTCGTAACCTGGTCGGCGGAAATACTCAATCGATGGAATCAGAGCGACATCCAGCTGACCGTTCGACAACGCGTCGGCCAGGCGGCTGGGATAGTCGAGCACCAGATTGGCCGACGGCAGCAACCCCTCAAGTCCCTCGATAAGTGGACGCGAGTTCAGGTAGCTGACGGCTCCAATCTGCATTTGTGCCGCGAGAACGGAATTTTGTGTTTGATTAGTCATGATTCGAAACATGGAGATCACTGGCTTTCGTTCCCAACGGCAGCCGAATATCGCACAGTATATGACTCGTGCGGCATCGCTCAACTGCTGAACGGGAAAAGGTTTGGGACGCTCTCATTCTTCGGTCGACTTTTTCGGCTCTGGTGACACCGCCCGGGTGAATGTCGGCTGATCCTGATCTCCGGACTGATGAGATTGCTGCCTTCTTTCCGATCCAACCGGAATCCAGCGATGTCGTTAACGTCAAATGCGTTTGTTGGCTGACTTCTAAAGGGTTCACTATGCCGGGCAACTCAGAACTGAATATCGCACTTGTCGGTTGCGGCACTGTCGGAAGTGGTGTTGTGCGGATTGTGCAGACTTCCAGCGACCTGCTGACTCAGCGAACGGGCCGATCGATTCGGCTGCGTCGAATCGTCGTGCGAGATCCTGCGAAGAAGCGAGATGTGGATCTGAGCGGAATTCCGGTTTCTGATGACATCCAGACCGTGATTGCCGATCCTGAAATTCAGGTGGTGATTCATGTCGTAGGTGGCATCAATCCTGCGCGAGCCGATGTGACCAGATTGCTTGAAGCTGGTAAAGATGTGATCACCGCAAACAAAGCGCTGCTATATGCTCATGGCGCAGAGTTGTTCGGGCTGGCCCATAAGCTGGGACGCACGATCTGTTTTGAGGCGGCCGTAGCAGGTGGCATCCCGATCATCTCTGCAGTCACGACGGCCTTGACCGCGAACCGAATTGTTTCCATCGAAGCGATTTTGAACGGCACAAGTAACTTCATTCTGAGTCGGATGCTGGATCGTCGCCAGACTTATGAAGATGTTTTGACGGAAGCTCAGGCTCGAGGATACGCCGAAGCCGATCCCGCGATGGATGTTGATGGAACTGATGCCGCGCAGAAGCTGTCTATTCTGACTCAACTGGCTTATGGAACGGCCGTGCCGCTGGATGCGATCGTGCGTCAGGGAATTCAGCACATCGAATTGCTCGACCTGCTGGTGGCTGCTGAGCTGGGATATCGAGTGAAGCTGCTGGCGACATCGCGATTGGCGAAGGGCCGACTTGAGATCGCCGTTCAGCCGACGCTTGTCAAAGCGGATCGTCCGGCAGCTCTGACAAACGGAGCGGACAACATCGTCAGCATTGAAGGCGACGCCGTGGGTCTGATGCGATTCTCCGGAGCTGGTGCCGGGCAGATGCCAACAGCATCGGCGGTGATGGCGGATGTGATCGATTACGCCACAGGTCGAGCCGCGATTACCTTTCAATCATTGCAGCGATTGCAGTCCCGCGAATCCATTCCGCTGCAGCCTCAGGAAGAGCTCAGTCGCCGCTACTATTTGCGATTCACTGTCGCAGACCGCCCTCACGTGCTTGCGGACATCGCCGATATTCTGGGGCGCAACGAGATCAGCATCAGCAGTGTTCGCCAGGATGAGACGGCCGACGTGGATGATCTGTCCGGGGTGGCTCGCCTGGTGATTATGACTCATCGCACGACCGAAGGCCGACTGCGATCTGCTGATGCCGCGATCGCAAAGCTGCAGTCACTCCGCGGCAACAGAATCCGCATGCCTATCGCTGACTAAGGCGAGCGGCAGGGCGCCAGACCTCCGAGATTGTTCCCCTGCGATCCATCGTCTGTTGGCGCGTGTTGAATCGCATTTTCCACCACAGAGGTCACAGAGATCACGGAGCATAACTGCAGAGGACTACAGAGGTCTCGCTTTGGGTCGATCGCATAGCTGAAAGATTTCCCTGGTGCGGAGCCCTCTGAAATCGGCCATTTACCGGAATTCGTCCGTCAGAATCGCGTGCCTGTACCGGACGGAGTCAGCGGTCTACAATTCCGCCCCGCTGCTCCGCACAAGCACTTCTTTAACGAGGTTGTGGGTTGTGGCAAGTGCTTTCTCTTGTTGTCGTTCCCCGTGATTTTCTGCAAGGAATAGTTCGTTGAGTTCAGATCGTCAGGACAAAGATTTCTGTCTGGCTGAGCTGGCTCGTACCAGTGGAGAATGGCTGCGCGGAGACGGACCGGAGTCAGACATCGTCATCTCCAGTCGGGTTCGACTGGCTCGCAATGTGGCCGGGTTTCCATTCATCACGCGAGCCGCGGCCGACGTGCGTTTTCAGATTGTGCAGCAGGTCCAGGCGGCTCTGAAATCAGAAATCCTCGGTCGTCCGGTTCACCATGTGAACGTTGAGACCCTGACCTCGCTCGATAGCCAGTTGCTGATGGAACGTCAGTTAATCAGCCGCGAGCTGGCTCGTGGAGATGGTCCTCGCGCCGTGGCGATCAGTGAGGGCGAACGTCACAGTGTGATGATTAATGAAGAAGATCATCTGCGAATTCAGGTGCTGCACAGTGGCTTTGCACTGGATGATTGCTGGCAGGAATGTGATGCGCTCGACAATCAGATTGAAGCGACCGTGCCGTTCGCGTTTCATCCTCAGCTTGGTTATTTGACCGCTTGTCCGACCAACGTGGGAACGGGAATTCGAGTCAGCGTGATGGTACATCTGCCGGCGCTGAGAGTGACTCGCGAGATCCAGAAAGTTCATCAGGCGGCTCAAAAGATCAACCTTGCCGTACGAGGTCTCTACGGTGAAGGTAGCCAGGCGATGGGCGACTTTTACCAGATCTCAAATCAGATGACGCTTGGTAAATCTGAGACGGATCTGATCGCCGAAGTTCAGGAAGTCGTTTCGCACATCATTGGCTGGGAACGAAAAGTTCGCGACCTGCTGCTGCGTGACAACAAGTCACAACTGCACGACCAGGTCGCCCGTGCTTTTGGAACGCTGACGAGTGCTCGTTCGATCAGCTCTGAAGAAACGATGTTGTTGCTGTCGAGCCTGCGGATGGGCATTCGGCTCGGTCTTGTGTCGAATCTCGATGTCGCTGCCGTCAATGAGTTGTTCATCCATACTCAGCCTGCACACCTTCAGAAGCTGCATGGTGCCGAACTGGAAACCGCGGACCGCAATGTTGCTCGCGCAAACTTTCTGCGAAAACGGCTGGGCTCGTCATCGCTGGGCTGAACAGCAGTGGTGGAATCAGGCACTGGCGTCAAGCAGCAAATTGGCACGGAGCTGTTGAATTAATCCCCCCTGAGCCCGCCTCAGGGGCCTGCGGGCTTTTGCACCACTGACCATGATCTTCTCTTTGCGGGTGCAAAAGCCGTTAAACCCCTGACGCAGGGTCGGGGGCGACGAAAACAGTAGCTCGTTTGTTGCCGTTTGGCTCGCGTATATGACTTCCTCCCTTTCTCGAGTCCAGGCTTCTGATTCGGAGCATGTGATGACTACTAGTTTCCATTTACGTCAACGACACGGCCTGACTCTGATTCAGGGCGTCCTGTTGTTGTTCGCGAGCTGTTCGTTCGGACAAACAGCCGACGCCCAGCGGGTTTATCGTGATCGAGTCCAGCCAAAGTGGCTCGGAGATCAATCGCAGTTCTGGTATCGCAATGATCTTCCGGATGCCAAGCGAGAATTCATTCTGGTCGATGCCAATAAGGGCACGCGAAGTTCAGCGTTTGATCATGCGGCCGTTGCTGCTGAACTGACAGGATTGCTGAAGCGAGATGTCTCGGGCGAACAGCTTCCTGTGAACGAGATTGAATTCAGTGAAGACGGGACTCAAATCCTCCTGATCGGACCCGAGGGGCGATTTCGTCTGCAACGTGATTCGGGAAAAGTCAACGTCGAAAGCACCGGACCTGCAAACAAGGTCACCTCCTTGTTTCTGCCAGTTCGGCCGTCCAATGACGGACGAGAGGACACGGAGATTGTGGTCGAGAATCGTCTGGAGCGGGCCTTAACTTTGAACTGGATTGATTCGTCCGGCGGGCGGAGAGAATACGGAACCGTGAAGCCCGGTGAAACTCGCAATCAGCACACATTTGCCGGGCATGTTTGGCTCTTCAGTGATCCCGACGGGAAAGAGCTGGGTTGCGTCCGCGCGGAGTCAGGTGGCTCAAATGTGGTCATTGATGAAGCCGTGATCAAGAACGTCAAGGTTGACGAGCCGCCTCGTCGTCGACTTCGCAATCGACAAGCACCAGAGTCCGCCGCTTCAACGTCGCCGGATGGTGCGGTGACGGTCTTCACGCGGTCCAATAATCTCTGGCTGAGGACAACAGCTGACAGCTCCGAGGTGCAGCTGACGACTGATGCAGTGGCCGAAAACACATTTCGCCGCGATGCATCACGGGCTCGAGGAATGGGAATGGAATACGACCTGCCCGATTTCCCTGAAGACAGCGTCGATGCTCACTGGGCACCCAATTCGAAAGCTGTGGTCGCCTTTCAGACGACTCGTGTCGAAGAGCGGATCACTTATTACGTTGAATCAACGCCTGCCGATCGACTGCAACCGAAGCTGCAATCGTACCCGTACTTCAAACCAGGTGATGCGATTCCGATCGCGCGGCCAAGATTGTTTCGGATGGAAGATCGCAAAGAGATTCCAGTCTCAAACGAGTTGTTTCCAAACCCATGGTCGTTGGATTTGATTCGCTGGAGTGACGATGGTGCGCGGTTCTGGATGATGTACAACGAACGCGGCCATCAGCGAATGCGGATTCTGGAAGTCACAGTGGACACCGGTGCGGTGCGAGCGATTGTTGATGAACACAGCTCGACGTTTGTTCATTACTCGTCTGAAGGAAAGCATGAGCAGCGTTGGTTGCAGGACAATCAGTTACTGTGGGCCAGTGAAAGGTCGGGCTGGAATCATTTGTATCGATACGATCTTTCGACCGGACATGTAATGAATCCAGTAACGTCCGGCGAATGGAATGTTCGTCGGATTGAACGTATTGATGAAGACACGGATACCGTCTGGTTCTTCGCGGTTGGGATTCGTCCGGATCAGGATCCGTACCATGAACACTTCTGCCGTGTTCGTTTGGATGGCAGTGAGCTGACCATTCTGACTGAAGGTGACGGGACTCACGATATTGAATGGTCGCCGGACCGACGCTGGTTTATTGACCGCTATTCTCGAGTCGACTTGCCACCCGTGACCGAACTGCGAACGGCTGACGGCAAACTGTTATGCGTGCTGGAGACTGCCGATGCCTCCGAAGTTCTCAAGGAACGTGGCTCGTATCCGGAACGATTCGTCGCAAAGGGGCGAGATGGCGTGACCGACATTTGGGGAATTGTTCATCGGCCAAAGAACTTTGATGAGTCGAAGTCCTATCCGGTGGTTGAAAACATCTACGCCGGGCCGCACGATCATCACGTCCCCAAGGCGTTTCGCCCGAACTTTGGGCATCAGCATCAGATCACAGATGCGGGCTTCATAGTTGTGCAGATTGATGGCATGGGAACCTCGTGGCGATCCAAGGCCTTTCACGATGTTTGTTATCGCAACCTGCGGGATGCAGGCTTCCCGGATCGAATTCTCTGGATGAAATCGTTGAAGGAGAAGGTGCCTCAGATCGAACTCACGCGAGTCGGTATCTATGGCGGTTCAGCCGGTGGTCAGAATGCGATGTCCGCCCTGCTCTGGCACGGTGACTTCTACAAAGCGGCCGTCGCCGACTGTGGTTGTCACGATAACCGTATGGACAAGATCTGGTGGAATGAACAATGGATGGGAGTGCTGGAGGGTAAGTACTACCAGGACAACTCCAACATGGAGAATGCTCATCGGCTTCAGGGAAGTCTTATGCTTGTAGTTGGCGAGCTGGATCGGAATGTTGATCCCGCCACGACAACTCAAGTGGCAAAAAAACTGATCGATGCGGGCAAGGATTTTGAGTTCCTGCTTGTCCCCGGCGCGGGGCATGGAGCCTGTGAGACCCCCTGGGCCTCGAAGCGCAGAACCGCATTCTTTGTGCGGGAATTAGCACAGTAGTTTCACGCACAGAACGGCGGAAGCGCCGCAGCCGCACCTGAAAATCTGCTGCTCAGAGGTCTCGCAGTCGGAGTTGTTGCAGAGTTCTGTTCTTTGTAGAACAACTCTTCGAAGAGAGTGCTCTGCTCATGCATCGCGGCTACCGGGAATTGGGCACAGAGAGATCCTCGTCTCTGGAAGGTATCTCTTCGTGATGAATGATTTCACGCGGCATGAATGCGGGGATCTCCTACGCGGGGTTCTCCTACGTGGGATTCTCCTCTCTCAAAAACATTCGCAGCTGGATTAGAACCCCGCAACTCAACTGCTCCCCCGCATGGATGCGGGAACGAGACCAGGAGTTCTCCCCGTCGTTGGAAGTTAGTCCTCAGTTCGGAATGAATCCGTCTGAAACTTGACCAACACGATGAGGCTTCTGAATCTTCAGATGGCAGTTCAACACCGCCGGAATATTTCGGCTCTTCACGATCAGGAAGAAGTGAGGGTTCCATGCAGGCACAGACGGATCGAAACAACGCCGCGTTGGACTTTTCCGCAATCCAGCCAGGTGATGCGGTCATTGCAGACTCCAATCGACTCAACGCTGAATCCATCGCGTGGTGCCTTAAGGCCTACGGGGGATTTCGAAACGTGACCGCTGTTTCGACAGCAGCCGAACTGATCCAGACCATTCGCAGCCAGCGACCTCAGACCGTGCTGGTGTGTGAAAAGCTGATCGTGAAAGCTCTGCGAGACGTCTTTTCGGAACTCGCCGTACGTCTGGGTGAGACACGCATCGCCGTGTTCGGTGACGGCTTGACGGACCGACAGTTGGATCTGATCGTGAACAACCGTGTGACAGGACTTCTGTCTCGCGAGGACACGATGAAGAAGATCAGCGAACAGTTGGGTCAGGTCTCAGCCGGCCAGGCGGTACTTTCAGAGAATTTGAATTCACGCATTCAGCTTCAGCGCGACGGACGCTTCCAAAGCTGCGCCAGTAGTCAGATGCAGAAGCTGACTGATCGTCAGTGGGACGTATTGCTGAAGATCGCGGAAGGCCGACGAGTTTCTGAAGTGGCGGAAGCGCTTTCGATTTCTGAAAAGGCTGTGGAAAGCCACAAGTATCGCATCATGCGAGCTGTCGGAGCGACAGATCGAGTAGACCTTTGCCGCTGGGCAATTCGCGAAGGCCTGATCGAAGCGTAAGGATCCGACGCTTGAGTGAATCGCCCCGGTGTGGGCGACTCTTCTCACTGTGGGCGAAGCGTCTCAGGGAAAGACAGATAGTATTTCCCTGAAACGTGATTCGCTCAAAACACACTCGGAGGGCTGATGCCCTGCCGCTCGCCGAGTCAGATTACTTCTGTAATCAGTACTCGTTCTGCTCACCGGTTGTTGGAGTCAGCACGGTGGGTGCTGCGGGTTTCGCAATCTGGCGAATTACACGCTTATCGCGTTCTTCGGACAGCTTCGCAATGGCTGCGTCGAGCGTCATCACACCAAGCTCGCCGTCGATACGACATCGGACATTCACTGAGTTTGTTTCTGCTTCCTTCGGTCCGACGACCAGCATGTAAGGAATCAGATCCATCTGAGCTTCGCGAATCTTGGCCTGAACGCGAGCACTCTGCAGATCCGTCGCGACACGGAAGCCAGCTTGGCGCAGCTTGCCAGCGACTTCCGTTGCATAGTCGTCCGACTTTTCGCTGAGTGGCAATACCCGAATCTGTTCCGGTGCCAGCCACAACGGAAACGCGCCGGCGAAGTGTTCGATCAGCACGCCGGTGAAACGTTCCATCGAACCGAATGGTGCTCGGTGAATCATCACAGGGCGATGAGGTTTGTTGTCCGCGCCTGTGTACTCAAGTTCGAATCGGTTCGGCAGGTTATAGTCGAGCTGTACCGTTCCCAGCTGCCATTCGCGACCCAGACAGTCCTTGACCATAAAGTCGGTCTTCGGACCATAAAACGCAGCGTCACCCGGGGATTCCACAACCGGCATTTTTTCTTCCGTGAGCACCTTTCGCAGCATTCCTTCCGCACTGGCCCACAGTTCTTCACTGCCCACGTACTTGTCAGAGTTTGGATCACGAGTCGACAACTGGACGCGATAATCTTGCAGACCGACCGCTTCCAGAACGAACTTGACGAGTCCCAGAGTCTCCTTGAATTCATGCTCGACCTGTTCCGGGGTGCAGAACAAGTGAGCATCATCCTGGGTCAGTCCGCGAACTCGCAACAGACCGTTCAGTTCACCGGACTGTTCGTAACGATAGACCGTTCCGAATTCAGCCAGACGAACCGGCAGATCCCGATAACTGCGCGGCATGGCTTTGTACATCTGCACGTGATGCGGGCAGTTCATGGGCTTCAACAGGAAGCGTTCCTGCTGTTTTTCCCATCGACGAAGAACTTCGCGTTTCTGATCATTGGTACCGTTGATCGGAAAGTCTTTTTCGTCGAACCCAAGAACCCGAGCTGCTTCGAGCAACCGTCGTTCGTCATCCGGAGTCGGCGGTGCCGGTTCCGCTTCGCGAGGATCGAGACAGCGAATCCAGTAGTCAACAAGCTGCCCGGCCGTATGTCCAAAGATCGGTGCGAACTGCGAATCGCGATAGTACGGAAAGTGTCCGCTGGTCTCGTACATTTCGACGCGACCAATGTGCGGCGAGTACACGGGCTGATAACCGCGACGCAGCAGCTCGGCCTTGATGAAGTCTTCCAAAGTCGCACGGATCATGGCGCCTTTGGGCAACCACAGACAAAGTCCCGGCCCGACATCGCTGGTGATTGTGAACAGGCCCAGGCGTTTGCCCAGCACGCGATGGTCACGCTTCTTGGCTTCTTCAATCTGTTCGAGATGTGCCTTCAGATCCTTCTTGTCGAAGAACGCAATCCCGTAAACTCGCTGCAGCTGACGATTGGACGCATTGCCTTTCCAGTACGAACCCGCGACGCTTGTGAGCTTGAAGGCTTTAATTTTGCCTGCGTGAGGAATGTGTGGTCCACGACACAAATCGACAAACTCGCCCTGGCGATAGAAGCTGAGCGTTGGATGTTCAGCCAGGCCAGTTCGGATATGTTCGGTCTTCAGGGTCTGACTCAGATCACTGCAAAGCTGAATGGCTTCTTCGCGAGAAGCATCGAAGCGATCAAACGATTCGGCCGCGTCGACGATCTTCTGCATCTCGGCTTCAATGCGAGGAAAGTCTTCTTCGCTGATAGGCGTCTTGAGATCGAAGTCATAATAAAATCCATGGCCGGTTGTCGGACCAAAAGCCAGACCGACGCCCGGATAAAGTCGCATCACCGCTCGGGCCATCACATGCGCACAACTGTGGCGCATAACACCGAGCGCTTCGGCGTCACGTTCTGTGATGAGTTTCAGTGGGACCGGGCGCAGATCGGTAAGATCTGCCAGTGGTCGCATGGAATCCACAACCGTGCCATTGATGCTGGCGGCAATTGTTGCCTTGGCCAGACGCTCGCCGATACCAGCGGCGACGTCCAGTGCACTGGCTGAGTCCTGATGTTCGAGAATTGTACCGTCCGGAAGCTGAACCTGAATCATGAGTCATTCTTGTCAAAAAAAGCCTGCCGAAACCACTCGCGGCTGCTACGAGAAGTCGCGCGTTCGGTCAGAAACAAAGACATCCACAACGAGTTATTTTCTTTGCGCAGCGACCATTGAGGCTCACTTCGAAAGGTATCCTGCGAATACCCTGCCTCAATTCACGCCGTACGGAGAATAGTTCCTCTCGAACCCGTCTTCAAACCTGTATTTTCGGCCGATTGTGGCCCAGAACTCCGCTTCAGTTGGAGACTTATTGCGGTGGGGACGACAAATCGGCTTTGAACCACCGCTGGATGATCTCAGCGGCCGACTCTGATTCTGAAGTTCGATCGATCAACGCCAAATGCTGAGCGTGCACCAGCTTTCTGATCAGCGAATCTTCTCCCGGATGAGCGGCTGGCGTGAGCACGGACGGATGGACGACAACGCAGTCCCATTCCTGCAAGCCAAAACTGAGTGACCAATTCATGATCCACGACATGGAATGCACGGTCGGCTCGTCGTTCGCAACAGCGAGTTCAGCGGGGATTGTCAGAACGACCAGGTCCGGTTTCATGGCACGCACTTGCGCATTGGCTTCCTGTTCGAGTTGAGCGAGCGACTTCCCTGCCACGGTCCATGTCGTCAGTTCAATTTTAGCATCGGGATGATGTTGACGAATGGCGGCTTCAACCATCGCAGCAACAGGTTCCATCGCCATGATTCGAAGTGGCGCGCCGTCAGCCAGTTGTTTCCTGGTTCGCTGAAGAATCGGCAACGGCGGTTGAACGGCGTCGAGAGAAACCCTGGCTCCACTGATGACTCGACACAACTCCTCCGCCATCCGCTTGTGACCGTCCATGTTGGGATGAATCGCGTCACTCATGGTCAGTCGCCACGTCCACGGAGCACGCTGCTTCAACTCTTCACCGGCCACGTATTGATCACAGACAGGAACGTTCTTGTCTCGACCGACGGTCCGCAGGACTTCGCAGTATTCGACCAACTTTGTAATCGGTCGATCATCTGTGTTAATGACCGCATTCGGAGTACACAAAACAACCTGACTTTTCTGAGCACGGCAGCGATCAATCAGTTGTTCCAGATTACTTCGGTATTCCTCGATCGGCACGCGCACCATGTCGTTAAGGCCAAAGCTGATTGTCACAAGATCCGGCTTATGTTTCAGCACGTCGGACTCCAGGCGATTGAGCCCGTCGCGAGTTGTGTTGCCACTGATCCCGGCGTTAATGACTTTGACTGTGGCCTTGGGATGAGCAGCCTTCAGAGCCAGCTCAAGCATTTCCGGATACGCTCGATGACCACCGGTGTGGTAATAAACGCCCGTCACACTGTCGCCCAGACACACGATCGTCATCGGCTGATCAGAGTTGCTGAGCACTTGTGGTTGCTGTTTTCGTCGAGCCGCCAGGTTTTCGATCACAAACCGAAACGCGGACCGAGTCTCTTCGTAGTTGGTATCGTGACCGCCTTCAGGCCGATGCAGAGACATTGCCGGCGATCCCTGTTTCTTCAGTGCATCCATCAGGCGCAGGACGCTGTCTGCTGGAACCAGCGTGTCCTTGCCTCCGGTGGTCGTCGCGACGGGCATCGTCAGGCGATCAGGAAAGAACTCGGCGGAACGCTGACGATAGACTTCGGGCTTGTCCACTTTCGAGCCGCCGTAGGACTCTGCGATGGCTTCCAGAAAGTTGGGATACTCCACAAGGTTAGCGGTTCCGTTTAACGAAACGACGCCGTCGACACATTCCGGATGCAGAGCAGCGAAAGTCAGGGCCGAAGTACCGCCCATGGAACCACCGGAAACGATCACATCGCGAATTCGATAGCGGCCATGCAGGTCATCAAGTATCTGCAACATATCTGCTTCGGCAGCAGGTCCCATCCACGACGTCTTTGCTCGATAGTCGGGCGAAACGAAGATCATCTTCTGCTCAGCAGCGGCATCGCGAGAGCCTTTGCATTCGCCCCGATTGTCTTTAACAAACTGCCAGCGGTCTGATCCGTGCCCGTGCAGAGCAATCACAAGATCATAAGCCGTGTCATTGCGAAAACCGGGCGGAAGAATAGCGACGTAGCGCTGTTCGGTCCCATCGAGCTTCGATGTGAACGCCACGTCAAGAGGCTCGGAAGTATCCTGGCCTGACGCGGACATGCAGGATGCAAAGACAAGGACCGCCATCCAATAAAACGGTGCAAACTTCGCTGACAATCGCACGTCGATCTCCCCTGCAGGAATTCTGGTGCGAACTTGCTGTCACATGCCGTGAACACCATGAAGTCAATACGCACCAAACGGAATGTACCTTGTTCGTGGCGACAAGGTACTCGAGACGGACTCGAAGATAAGTAGGGTGGGACCAGCGAAGCGCCGGCCCACGGACGTGAAGGCTGCAGAAGGTGGGCCGGCGCTCGCGATGCTCGCTGGTCCCACCCTACGAAACAATCATCGTTTACTGATGACTTGTGCAGACATCCAGGGGCATGGACTTGCAAAGTTCCTCTGGAGGCGTGTGCGTTTCCGCGTCGCCGATCAGAGGCAGAAGACGACTGGCCGCGAACAGCGCCAGCAATGGCATGGTCAGCACAACGACCGCAGCAATCAGGCCTTCACGACCATCCAGCGTGAGGTTGTAGTGGACGAATCCGCGAAAGCTCTTGGAGAACATTTGTCCGCCGATGACAACGTTCCATCGCATCGCAAAGACCTGAATCAGAATCAGAATCCCCGAGATGGTGCCCAGAAATGTTCTGAGAGCAGCGTAGCGTTCGATTTGAAAGGCCACAGGCAGAAGCAGGAAAGGAATCACCGAACCGATAGCCACCTGGATTAATCCGTAGGAAATGGCCAGCCGTCCGGTCAACAGTTCTCGCAGCACATCCCACTCCGCGCCGGCTTCATAGGCCAGGTGGAGCAGTTCCAGCAGTTCCAGTGACACGGCTGCAACAAGCGACATCCAGAGATACTTGCAGAGCGACCGAACGCAGTCTGCATCAGGCGTGATCTTCTTGGCCCAGCACAGAACCAGATAAAGCAGCAATAGCGCTGCGATGCCGGAGAGAATGGCTGAAATCAAAAAGATCACCGGAAGTAACGCTGTCGACCACCATGGATTGGCTTTAATGCCGCCGAACAGAAAGCCCACATATCCATGCAGCACGCAAGCGGCCGGAATCCCGATAATCGCGAGCACTCCGATCAGCCATTCGTCCGCCTTCTGACTTCCTGGAGTAATCTGTCGTGAGCCCAGGGCCAGGATGCGGAAGATGAAACCTTTGAGCCCCGTCGCGTTGGCAGCGCCTTCAACGATTTCCGGACGATACAGCAGCCACACTTCCACAACCAGCAATAACATGTACAGGCTGTAGATGAAGCCAAAGCCTGCCATTGCAGACGTTTGATGGGGGGTAATCATAATGTTAAGTGCTCGTTCCGGATGATGCAGATGCAGCAGCAGCGGAACCGTTGCGCAGGAACAGAAACACAACGCGGTCACCAGAGCCAGTCGGGCCACAGGCTTGAGTTTATGATCATGAAAGACGTGATAAAGCGCCGAGACGACGAACGCGCCAGCAACAAGACCTGTGATGTAAGGGTACAACACAATCATGATGCTCCACGCGACGTGGACATCGTTCGGATAAACGAAGGAAGGGCCGTGCATCAGACCACCTCTTTGGATAAGCCGACGTAATGTAATTTGGGATGCGTACCGAGATGTTCCTTTAGCACCTGTGTGCGAACGGCACCCAGTCGTTTGCTGAGTTCACTCTCCGGATCATCCAGCCGCCCGAATACTCGAGCACCCACCGGGCAGGCTTCGACACACGCTGGTTCCTGGTTATTCGTGATGCGGTGATAGCACCACGTACATTTGTCCGCGCTGTTGGTTTCCGGGTTGATATATCGCATGCCATAAGGACAGGCCTGGACGCAGTAACCGCAACCAATGCAGTGATCTGTGTCGATCAGTTCCACACCCTCTGGCGAAGTGAACGAAGCATGCACCGGACAGACCTGATTACACGGCGCGTCGACACACTGATTACAGAGCTTCGGAACAAAGTAAGCTTTGTCGACCAGGGCGGCATCAACGATTGGTAGCGTCGATTCGTGGTACCCGGCTTCCGGAACCAGATCGACCTGCACAGTGCCGTCTTTGAAGTGGACGTATCGCTCGACCCACGTGCGCGAATAACCGTCGGGCACATGGTTCTCGGTACGACAAGCGGACAGGCATTTTCCGGAGCCGATACATTTTTCGGTATCGACCAGAAAACCGTAAAGTACAGGTTTCGCAGCCGAAGCGGCGGGAGGTGCTGAAACTGCACCACCATTTAGAGGAGCTGGCAGCGGCGTCTCAGCCGTGCTTTCCGGGGACTCCATTGGCAGCAGCGTCAAAGCAAATGAGCCAAACACCATCGACGTCGCGCGGGACAGAAACTGTCGGCGAGAATCGGCCTTTGATCGTTGTTCGCCGCCGCACGAAACCCCACCGCAGGATCCACCGCCGCTGCAGGGAGTTCCCTGATTCAGAATATTCAGCCCTGATGTCGCGGGGCGACTTCCGCAGCCAGATGCTCCAGCTGAATCATGAGATTTGTTCACTTTGAGACTCCCGGAATCTTGTTTTCGGTCTGTGTTCAGCAACGGATCTCAGATCCCTGGACTATGCCCTGTATGACATTCGAAACAGACATCGGGGCTGTCGATGTTCTCTGCGCCCTGATCAGCAAGATGACTCTTCACATCAATGCTGCGGAAGCTGGCAGGCATCCCGACAACTTTTTCGTGGCAGGACAAACACGTTGCTCGATCTTTGGTAATAAACAGATCAAGCTTTGTGAAGAAGTCACCGTCCCACGGCTTTGCTTTTTCAATTGTCACACTGGGATCAGCCGCAGCTTTCTCGGCCTGAGACATGTGCTCGTGGCCGTTCCCGTGGCAATGCAGACAAGCGACGTTCTTGTGAGGCGACTCTGCTCGTTCTTCGTGAACGCTGTCATGACATTTGAGGCATGAAGTGTCGGAAGTCAGAACAGGTTGCTGAGCGGCGATCTTCCGTAGAGCATCTCCGCGATACGGTCCATGTTCGCCGAATGATTTCGGAATCAGATGACTACGAGCGGCAAGCAGTGCGCCGCCCAGAACGATCAGCCCGAGAGCGACGGCCTGCAGATGGCGAGTGTCCCGCAGTAAAGAAAACTGTCCACTCATTCTGCTGAGCTCCTGGCTGGTGTCTGCAGAAACTGGTCGAGGCCGGATCGGCGAAGCAACTGTTCGAGCGTCGGAGAATGCTGATCGGACGGATTAACTCGGTGGTGGGAGACTCGACGGATCAATTGTCGAGCCTGCTCAGGAGACAATTCCATGGTCTGCTGAGCAGCGTCGACAAACGCAACCTGAATGAACATCAGGAGCAGCGTGAGTCCTGTGAGAAGGATGCTGAAAACAATTCCGATGACAATAATGGCGGGCATGGCTTAGTTCTCCGCACGGCAGGAATTGAGGTGGGCTGTTCGCGGGGGGCTTCAGAAGCACTTCCTCAAGCTTGGCCGCGCAACGCGCACCGACCGTTTGAGGACGTTTTTCTTCGACATCGCCATTCTTCTGGGGCAATAATGAGATAATAGGATAGCGAAGTCCATTATGTGACCGTGAAGTTACATGGATCGAGTGTTTTTTCCCGTAAATGGCGAACTGCACCGCAGATCCGTTACTGAACGATGGTTGAAAACGTGCGACCGTGTGGTGGATTTAACTACGAATTCAGCATTTTCGTTTAACGGCAAGCCGCAGGCGGGCAACGAAGCCTGCGGCTTGCCGTTAAACGAATAAATGCACATTCCGCAAAAAACCGGGCGTTACCTTCCGGCAATTAGCGCCCAAGTCCAAGCGTCACAAGAGGCGGCTGGTTCTGTTCACAGAGCGGTGAAACAGCGCCGGGCTGTTGCAGGATCGCCGTGACCGTCGTTTCCCGAAGGCTCTTCTCTGCGCGGGCCATCACATCATCAAGACTCTGGTGCAAGGGGCACAGTGTTCCGGTGTGTGACACGATACCCAGCGGGCATTTGCGAATGCGCTGGAACGGTTCGACGGACTCGATGACCTCCCAGAGAGTGAGGTCGTCGGGACTCTTGCTCAGCACAAAGCCGCCATGGAGTCCTCGCTGAGAAGACACGATGCCGCCTTTGGCGAGACCCTGCATGAGTTTAGACAGGTACGGCGCGGGTACCTGAGTTTTCGCGGCAATCTCTTTCGCCGTGCATGGACGTCCTCCGTGTTGAGCGATCGTTACAACCGCGCGGAGTGCGTACTCGACAGTTTGTGAAATCACGAAAACGACCTTTCCAGGGCACCTGTCCCGTAGCACCGCATGATTGCAAAAGGAATAGCCTTCAGGAAGTGATTCACGTCAACTTTTCCGACTCTATTGGTGGTTGCCTGTGCGTTGCTTCGCGCGACAGACCCAGGTATTCTGCCGGAGAGAACTGCGTGCGGAATGCGCCGCCGCCGAGTTTTTGTTGAATGAACGAATCAAAACATTCGTCAGTCTGACGAATCATAGACAGGAGCGTTGCGATGACCCCGCCTCGACGAGAGTTCCTGAAGGCAGCTGCGGCGACCGCAGCGGTGACCGTTTTGGCAAATGCTGGTGAGAGTCCGGCCGACGAAGCCACTTCTGAGCGGATCCAGATCGGGTTTATTGGCTGCGGCGGGATGGGTTCAAACCATCTCAAGCTTTTGTCGCAGCGGAAAGATGTGGAAGTTGCGATCGTCTGCGATGTTGACCAGCAGCGACTTAAAGATGCCGTAAAGATGGTCCAGGAGGGATCAGGCAAGGCTCCGAAGTCGACAGGAGATCTCAGAACGATTCTGGATGACAAGTTGATCGACGCGGTATTCATCGCCACGCCTGACCATTGGCATGCACCTGCCGCAATTCTCGCCCTCGATGCTGGCAAGCATGTTTATGTCGAAAAACCCTGTTGCCACAACGTTCGCGAAGGACGCCTGTTGGCCGAGGCGGTCAAACGGAGCGGGAAGCGATTGCAGGTTGGGACTCAGAGCCGCAGTACTCCGTGTGTCGCAGAAGGGATCGAACGAATTCGCAATGGCGAGATCGGCGAGATCCTGGTTGCCAAGGCATGGAACAGTCAGCGACGCGGAACAATCGGGAAAGCTCAGCCGGGATCGCCACCGCCACATCTGGATTTCGATAATTGGCTCGGGCCTGCTCCGGAAGTTCAGTGGCGTCCAAATCTGTTACATGGAATCTGGCGCTGGTGGTATGACTTTGGCTGCGGAGACATCGGCAACGATGGCGTGCATGACATCGACGTCGCGCTGTGGGGTTTGGGAGTGGAAACTCATCCCAGCCGAGTCACGTGTTTTGGCCAGAAGAACTTCTTCGACGACGATCAACAGTTCCCCGATACGCAATACGCTGTTTGCGAATATCCGGTCGATGGTTCACCCACAGGTCGCTGCAAGCAGTTGATTTTCGAGCAGCGAATCTGGAGCCCATACGTTCAGGAAGGCTATGAAAATGGGGCCGCCTTCTATGGCAAAGAAGGTGTGCTGATCATGGGGCACAGCATTGGCTGGAAGCTGTATGGTCCGCGTGGCAAACTGCTGGCCGAACGTACCGGCGGAGGCGATTTGCCGGCTCATCATCAGAACTTCTTCGATGCGATTCGTGATCCTTCAAAATCCTTGAACGCGTCCGTCGATGCGGGACGGCTATCTGCCACAATTGTGCATCTGGCCAACATCGCTGCTCGTACCGGTCAGGTGCTGCACTTTGATCCTGACAAGGAAGTCATCACGAACGGTGAGACGGCGAACGCTTTGGTTCGTCGCCAATATCGGGACGGGCACTGGGCTGTGCCGAAGGGCGTTTGAGCTGCAAAAGTCCCGTCGGCGGAGTGACAGGTCTACCGTACGCCCGTCGCTCCGTCGACGGGATCTTGTTTCTCGCATTCTGTCCCACCTCCAGCATTATCGGAGCAAGTCATGGCCAAGTACAAAGTCGCGATCATTGGCAGCACGGGACGAGGCGACTACGGGCACGGGCTGGATGCTGTCTGGCAGTCCATTGAACAGTGCGAAGTTGTGGCTGTCGCCGATCAGGATGAAGCAGGCCGCAGCAAGGCTGTTCCTCGAACGGGTGCCGCGCGAAGCTATGCCGACTACCGTGAAATGCTGGATAAAGAACAGCCGAACATCGTGGCGATTTGTCCTCGCTGGATTGATCAGCATCGTGACATGGTTCTGGCCTGCGCGGAACATGGCTGTCACATGTACATGGAGAAGCCGTTCTGTCGAACATTGAGTGAAGCCGATGAGATGATTCAGGCTTGTGAGATGCGGCACCTGAAGCTCGCCGTGGCCCACATCAGTCGATATTCGCCGCAACTGGATGTGATCCGCAAACTGATTCAGGCCGGTGAGATCGGCGACGTGTTGGAAATCCGCGCGCGAGGCAAAGAAGACGCACGTGGCGGTGCGGAAGATCTTTGGGTTCTGGGCACGCATGTTCTGGATCTGATGCGAGCTTTCGCCGGTGAGCCGGAATCATGTTATGCGTCGCTGTCTCAGGATGGAAAACGTGTCACGCGCGAACACATTAAGCCGGGCAATGAAGGTGTGGGTCCGCTGGCCGGAAACCGTGTTGACGCGATGTGGCGATTCAAGAGCGGAGTGACGGGATATTTCTCGTCGAAAAAAGGTGCGGGCGGCAGTCCGAATCGTTTTGGACTTCGCATCATGGGTAGTAAGGGCGTGATTGATCATACGTCGGGCTATGCGAATCCAGCATTTCTGTTGAACGATGCGACGTGGGGATCATCCGCAGCGGGGAAAACCTGGAGAACGATTTCGTCGAATGGAATCGATCAACCCGAAACGATCACTGCGACCGGATACGAAGGTGGGAATCCGGCCGCTGCCAGGGATCTGATCGCTGCCATTGAAGAGGATCGTCAGCCAAAATGCTCGATGTATGAAGCCCGGGGAACAATCGAAATGGTTCTCTCGGTCTTCGAGTCTCATCGAGCCGGTGGACCGATCAGCATGCCTCTGCAATGCAAAGCGAATCCTCTGGGTGAACTGACGGAATAA